>CABVAY010000007.1 GCA_902496455.1 uncultured Collinsella sp. | reverse complement strand
TCCAAGAAGCGTGCCGAGTACGAGCGTGCTTGGAACCGCATCGAGGAGAAGTTCAACTCCGGCGAGAACGTCGAGGGCGAGGTTATCGAGGTTGTCAAGGGCGGCCTGATTCTCGACATCGGCCTGCGTGGCTTCCTGCCCGCTTCCCTCGTCGACCTCCGTCGTGTCAAGGACCTCACCTCCTACATGGGCACCCGCATCGAGGCTCGCGTCATCGAGATGGACCGCAACCGCAACAACGTCGTCCTCTCCCGTCGCGTCGTGCTCGAGGAGTCCCGTAAGGCCGAGCGCTCCGAGATTCTGTCCAAGCTCAAGTCTGGCATGCGTCTCCAGGGCACCGTTTCCTCCATCGTCGACTTCGGCGCCTTCGTCGACCTCGGCGGTATCGACGGCCTCATCCACATCTCCGAGCTCTCCTGGAACCACGTCAACCATCCTTCCGAGGTTGTCAAGGTCGGCCAGGAGGTCGAGGTCGAGGTTCTCGACGTCGATCTCAACCGCGAGCGCATCTCCCTGGGTCTCAAGCAGACCACCGAGGATCCGTGGCGTGCACTGGTCAAGAAGTACCCCGTCGGCGCTATCGTCGAGGGCACTGTGACCAAGCTTGTCCCGTTCGGCGCTTTCGTCGACCTGGGCGAGGGCATCGAGGGCCTGGTGCACATTTCCGAGATGGCCAACAAGCACGTCGATCAGCCTTCTCAGGTCACCCACGTGGGCGACAAGGTTCAGGTCAAGGTCATGGAGATCGACCTCGACCGTCGTCGTATCTCCCTGTCCATGAAGTCCGCTGCTGAGACTCTGGGCGTCGAGATCGAGGTTACCCCGCTTCCTTCCGAGAAGAAGGACGAGGAGACCGACGCCGAGTAAATCGGTTTGACGATCACTTGTTTTAAGGGATCCGTCCGTAATGGACGGGTCCCTTTTTGCTTTTGCTGCCGAGATGTGCGATGCTGCCCGTGCGTAATGCTGCCCGGGCTGTCCATAGGCTATTGGGTTGTCGGTGCGTGAAAAATACCGACATCCCGCCTCGGGGAGGAGGCGGGAACACACCGAGTAGACGGAGGGGTGCGGAGCGCGGTCGCGTCTCGACTGACGACGTTGCCCATCGACAGGACCATTGTAACGCATGGCGGTTCTTGGTTTATCGTGTCGAGCGTTTGCGTTGTGCCATTGCCTGCGGCAACGGTGTGTTACACTCTTGCACTGCTGAGTGGGCCAGACGGTCGCGCGATGTGCTGCTTGCAGTACGCGTGAGGAAAGTCCGGGCTCCAGAGGGCGGGATGCCGGCTAACGGCCGGGCGGAGTGATCCGACGGAAAGCGCCGCAGAAAAGAAGACTCCCACCTGCGCCGCAAGGCGTAAAGGGAAAAGCTGAAACGGTGGTGTAAGAGACCACCAGCGTCGTGGCAACACGGCGGCTTGGCAAGCCCCATCCGGAGCAAGCGCGAATAGGAACGCTATGGGCCGGCCCGGTCCGCGTTCGGGTAGCGTGCGTGGAGCTGCACGGTAACGTGCAGACAAGATAAATGACCGTTCACGACAGAACCCGGCTTATCGGCCCACTCAGCACTTTGTTGACGCTGCGAACCCGTCAGCGCGGCAATTTGCCTTTCAAGCCTTCGGGCATGACCATAAGGTCAATGCCCTTGTCTTTCAAGGCACCTTGCTCGCGCTGACGGGTTCTCGCTTTCGTTGACGGAATCATCGGCGGTTCCGTTCTTGGCATCTCGCTGTTTTTGCCTGATCATCGGTGTCGCCGTTCTATTTACCGGGGTTATCGGTACGGCCTTTGCCGTATTATTGAGGCTGTTTGTTGCCGCGCTTAGTTTTGTTGAGGGGCTTTGTTGGACAGCTATTTTACTCTGCAATCGAATATTGAGGCTTCGGGCGAGTTTGTGGACCGCAAGAGCCGGTTTATTGCCCAGCTGGTCCATATTGAGTCCGAGGACGAGGCGAATGCCTTTATCGAGATGGTTCGCAAGCGTCATTACGACGCTCGGCACAATGTTCCCGCGTGGATTTTAGTCGATGGACGCGAGCGCCAGAGCGATGATGGTGAGCCGAGCCGCACGAGCGGTATGCCGACGCTCGAGGTGCTGCGCGGCGCGGGGCTCAAAAATGTTTGCTGCGTGGTGACGCGCTATTTTGGTGGCACGCTGTTAGGGCCCGGTGGCTTGGTGCGCGCCTATACCGCGGCGACGCAGACGGCGGTGGCCGCGGCTCAGGAGGCCGGGCAGATCGTCGAGATGACGAGTGTCGTGCCTGTTGACGTGCATGTGGCCTATCCGCAGTATGAGCAAGTGCTTCATTTGGCGCAGGATTCGGGTGCCAAGGTTTCGGATACCGATTTCGCGGATACCGTGACGATTCATTTGGTGTTTAAGGCGGGGGAGCAGGAGCCGTTTTGCGCTAAGATGCGCGAGCTTATGGCGGGGCGCGAGGAGATTGAGGTCGGCGCTCCCGAATTTGCCGAGTTTTAACGGCGACGGCCGGCGTGCTTTTGGATGGATCCCAAGCGCGCCGGCCGTCGTTTTTCTGTTGCTGCCGCTTACTCGGCGAGCTGCTTTAGCACATCGCAGGCGATTTCGACGGCATCGTCGATGCAACCGGGACAGCTGCGGAGCGGACCCTTGTCCGATCCGATGCCCTTGAGCGTGCCGCAGACGGTCGTCGTGTTCTTCTCGCCAAAACGCTTGGCGATTTCGCGCGACAGCTTGTAGGTCTGGCCCTTGGTCTTGGGGTTTTCCATGCCGTCGCTCATCACAACGCCCATGATGGCCACGGCGCCCGAGATGGCGCCGCAGGTCTCGGTCATGCCACCCATGCCGGCGCCAAAGCCCTCGGTGAGGGTAAAGGCGGTCTGGGGGTCGAGCCCGACGGCAGGTGCGAGCGTGCAGGCAACGGCCTGTGCGCAGTTAAAGCCGCGGGCGTGGTATTCGGCAGCCTGAGCCTGGCAGGCGGCGGTGTCGAGCTGGGTGGTATCGATCTGCTTCATCGTTGTCTCCTTGGTCACGGTGTACCCGCCTATGGTACCCGTGACGGGGCATGTAATCATCGAGAGCTTCATGTATGCCTCATTTTTATCTATCGAGCAAATGCCCAAGGCTTGAGATAAATACCCCTAATCAATTTGTCCCATAACCTACCTTGGGGATGGGTTGAGAGGGGTGCAGGGTAGCGGTATCGTGAACCGAATAAAACTAAAACCCAGGCAAGGGAGCTAGATATGAGCGAGCAGACTATCGGTACTACATGTGTTCAGGGCGGCTATCACCCGGGAGATGCGGAGCCGCGCCAGGTGCCCATCTACCAGTCCACCACGTGGAAGTACGACACGTCGGAGCACATGGGCAAGCTGTTTGACCTGGAGGAGTCTGGCTACTTCTACAGCCGTCTGCAGAACCCCACGTGCGATTTGGTTGCCGCCAAGATCTGCGAGATGGAGGGCGGCACCGCAGCGATGCTCACGAGTTCGGGCATGGCTGCGAACTTCCTCGCGATCTTTAACGTTGCCGGTGCCGGCGATCACGTGGTCGCAAGCTCTGCCATTTACGGCGGTACGTATAACCTGCTCGCCCACACCATGGGCCGCATGGGCGTGACCTGCACGTTCGTCGCCCCCGACTGCACCGATGAGGAGCTGGAGGCTGCCTTTCAGCCCAACACAAAGCTCGTCTTTGGCGAGACGATCGCAAACCCCGCCCTTGCCGTGCTCGATATTGAGCGCTTTGCCAAGGCCGCACATGACCACGGCGTGCCGCTGATGGTCGACAACACCTTCCCGACGCCCGTGATGTGCCGTCCCTTTGAGTGGGGCGCCGACATCGTTACGCACTCCACCACCAAGTACATGGATGGACATGCTGCCTACCTGGGCGGCGTGATCGTCGACCACGGCCAGTTTGACTGGATGGCCCATGCGGACAAGTTCCCGGGTCTCACCACGCCCGACGAGAGCTATCACGGCGTGACCTATGCCGAGAAGTTCGGTCGTGAGGGTGCCTTCATTACCAAGGCCACCGCGCAGCTCATGCGCGATCTTGGCCCCATGCAGAACCCGCAGGCGGCGTTTTTCTTGAACAGCTCGCTCGAGAGCCTGCATGTGCGCATGCCGCGTCATTGTGAGAACGGCCTGGCCGTTGCCAAGTTCCTGCAGAGCCATCCCAAGGTGCGCTTCGTGAGCTATCCGGGCCTGGAGGGCGACAAGTACTATGACCTGGCTCAGAAGTACATGCCCAACGGTACCTGCGGCGTCGTGAGCTTTGGCTTTAACGGTGGTCGCGCGGCGGCCGAGACCTTTATGAAGAGCCTCAAGCTCGCCCAGATCGCCACACACGTGGCCGATGCGCGTACCTGCTGCTTGCATCCCGCTAATGCCACGCATCGCCAGATGAACGATGAGGAGCTCATCGCCTGTGGCATTTCTGCCGACATGGTGCGCCTGTCGTGCGGCCTCGAGGATACGGCCGATCTGATTGCCGACCTTGAGCAGGCACTCGAGCAGTGCTAGGCTAGTGTCCGCATAAGGCGCCGATGCTGGCAGAAAGCTTCGGCGACCTTTCGTTCCGATTCCGTAGGCGGGATCCCAATCGCGATTGTTTGCAGGCGATTGGGGTCCCGTTTTTGCGTTGCGCCACTCGAAAGGATGGATATGGAGAAAACCGCAGAGCAGCTGCGCCGCGAGCACATTGCCCTTGAGGGCGACACCCATGGCAAGAACAAATGGGCGATTCTGTTTACCGTGCTCATCATGACGTTTATGGTGTGTCTGGATTCGACCGTCGTGACCGTGGCGCTGCCCGTGATGCAAAAGGAGCTGGGCGTGGGCCTCGACCGCATTCAGCTGGTAAGCTCGGTGTATCTGCTTGCGACTTGCGTGGCTATGTTGCCGTTTGGCCGTCTGGGCGACGTGCGCGGCAAGGTGAATGTGTTCCAGTTGGGCGTCATCGTCTTTTCGGTCGGTTCGCTGCTGTGCGGCCTTTCGGCCTCGCTCGAGGTTCTTATCCTGGCACGCATTGTTCAGGGCATCGGTTGCGCGGCGGCCATGGCTAACAACATGGGTATCATCACCGAGTCGTTTCCGGCGCGCGAACGAGGCCGTGCCATGGGTATTCTCGCGACCTTTGTGGCCCTCGGCATGATGTGTGGCCCCGTGCTCGGCGGCATGCTGGTGGCAAGTTTTCCCTGGGAGAGCATCTTCCTCATCAACCTGCCCATCGGCGTAATCTCGTTTATCGTGGGGCTCTACACGCTGCCGCATGTAAAGCCGGAGGCCGGCGAGCGCCCCATGTCGCTGGCGGAGGCCGCGCGTCGCTGCTTTGCAAATTCGACCTTCACCATCAACCTTGCCTGCATGCTCATCGTGTTCGTTGGCATTGGCGCATCCGAGTTTATTCTGCCGTTCTATTTTCAGGACGCCCACGGCTTTGGTTCCGACATTTCCGGATTGCTCTTTTTGGCGCTGCCGATGGTGAATGCCTTTATCGGGCCGCTTTCGGGAACGGTTTCGGACCGTGTTGGCTGCGAGGGCCCTACGGCGGTCGGCCTGGGCGTGTATGTGTGCGGTCTCTTTGCGGTAAGCACGCTCGACGAGCGCTCTTCTATCCCTGTGATCGTGTGCTGTGTCGCGTTTATGTCGTGCGGTACGTCGGTTTTCCAGAGTCCTAACAACTCGTTGTATATGGGCTCGGCTCCGCGCGAAGCACTCGGCTTTGCGGGTAGTCTGGGTAGCCTGGCGCGTTATGCGGGTATGGCACTCGGCATTACGGTGGCGTCGAATATCCTGTATGGACAGATGAGCGTGGCGATGGGCGAGGCCGTGACCAGTTTTGTTGCAGGACGTCCGGATGTGTTCCTGTTTGGTTTCCGTTCGGTGTTCTATGTGTTGATGGCTGTGGCCGCTGTGGGCTTTGCGCTTGCCATGGTGCGTTTGGTGAAGATGCGCGCCCGCCATTAGCGTGTTGGGAGGCTGTCTGCCACGATTCGCGCCGTCCCAAAAAGACTGGTTTGTGGTGCGATGCGGCTTGTGGGACGGGCGGGGGTCGGTCCGTGGTAGACTATCGAACAACGTTTATTAATCGCGCGGTATCGTTGCCGCGAGAAGGGGTTGCGCCATGCAGGAGCTTGAGGATCGTATTCGCCATGACGGCATCGTAAAGGCCGGTAACGTCCTTAAGGTTGATGCCTTCCTCAACCACCAGTGCGACGTTGAGCTGTTCGACCATATGGGCGCCGAGTGGGCCCGTCTGTTCGAGGGTGTCGAGATCAACAAGATCCTGACGATCGAGGCTTCGGGCATTGGCATGGCTTGCATTGCGGCCCAGCATTTTGGCGGCGTGCCGGTGGTCTTTGCCAAGAAGGCACAGTCCATCAACCTCGACGGCGAGCAGTATGCCACGACCATCTACTCCTTTACCAAGCAGAAGGAGTACCCGGTTATCGTTGGCAAGCGCTTCCTGTCCGAGGGCGACAAGGTCCTGATTATCGACGACTTCCTGGCCAACGGCTGCGCGCTCGAGGGTCTTATCAAGATCTGTGAGGCTGCGGGTGCCGAGGTATCTGGTATTGGCATTGCGGTGGAGAAGGGCTTCCAAGGCGGTGGCGATAAGCTCCGCAAGCGCGGCTTCCGCGTTGAGAGCCTGGCCCGTATCGCCGATATGGACTGCGATACCGGCGAGATCACCTTCGCCTAAGCGCGCAACACAAGCGATTGGTATGCGATGTGACAAAGGGACTTTCCCTTTGTCACATTTTTTATGAGGGGAGGTGTTGATATGGATGAGAACAAGATGGGATGGCGCGAGTATGCGCGCTATGCCGAGATGTCGGTCGAGGAGTTGGCGCGCGATTGCGAGGTGCAGGTGTTTCACGCGACGGGTCCGGGCGGACAGGGCGTGAACACGACGGACTCGGCGGTGCGTATGAAACATATCCCTTCGGGGATTACCGTGACGGCGCGCGAGAGCCGCAGTCAGTTCCAAAACCGTAGTAGCTGCCTGCGTAAGCTGCGCGCCGAGCTTGGGCGTCGCGGGCGTCCACCGCGCCGGCGCGTAAAGACCAAGGTGCCTCAGCGCTCTCGCCAGCGCAGGCTCAATGACAAGCACTTCAACGCCATTAAAAAGGCCAACCGTCGCAAGCCGGGCAGCGACGAATAGCCTCCTCATGAGTTGCGGTGAAATAGGGACTGTTTTACGGCTCTAGCTGCATAAACAGTCCCTATTTCACCGCAACTTAGGTGGGGTTAGTGGGTGGGGTGCCAGACGTGGAGGGCGCCGGCGAGGATGTCGACCTCGATGCGCGAGGCGACAACGGGCTCGCCGTCGGCCTGGATGGGGTAGTCGGGCTCCTCAAAGGTAAGCTCGGCATGGCGACAGCGGCGCATGCGAACCGGTGGCAGCTTGGTATGGTGGCCATCTTTGGCCGAAAGGAACATGGGAAGCGCGACCGCGCGCGGAACGGGGCCGCAGGCGTAGCAGACGTCGAGTATGCCGTCGCACGGGTCGGCGTCGGGACAGATGCGATAGCCCGAGCCATAGGTGGGTCCCAGCTGGATGGCCATGATAATCGCCCGCACGCGCTCGGCGGGCGCGCCATCAAAGCTGATGGTCATGGGGTAGTTGCGATAGCGCAGGCCAAACTGCTCAAGTCCCGATAGGGTGTAGAGCGGAGCGCCGGCGAGGCCCGTCTTTTTGCGCAGCTCGGTGGTGCCCAGGCCGATGGCGGCATCGATGCCGACCGAGAGCGTCTGGTCGTAGTACTCAACGGTAGCCTCGCCGCTGCCGCTCGCAGGGCTCCACGAGCGAATGCGCCCGATGTCCTGACGCTGCAGCTTGCAGGTGAGCAGCGCGCCAAAATCCTTACCGGAGAAATCGTCGATGCCGAGCGTTTGGGCAAAATCGTTGCCAGAGCCCACGGGTAGAATGGCAAGAGCGGGGCGGGTGTCCTCCTCTTGCGTCATAAGCCCGTTGACGACCTCGTGAATCACGCCGTCGCCGCCAAGGGCGATAACGGTGCGATAGCCCTGGGCCTGTGCGGTCAGCTCCTTGGCGTGTCCCATGCGCTCGGTTAGCACCAAGTCAAACTGGGATGCGCGTGCAGTCATGTCCAAAAAGCGTTGCAGGCGCTCGGCAACTTCGTGCGCCGCACCCGACTGGGCGGCTGGGTTGGCGATGATGAGCGTGCGGCCAAAATCAGTTGCGTGCATGGGGCGACTCCCGGCGTATGACGTGACGGTGCGGTCGCGCTCAGGTCGAATTGCCCCCGATTGTGGCTGCACGTCGAATACTTACGTCTACTCTATCAGGTCGTTGTGGCGCTCGATAGCATCCGCTACCGTACCGCCCTCATCCACAATAAGCGAACGGCGCTTGGGTGAGATGATGCGCTGGGCGGGGTACACGCCGCGGTGTCCGGCAGTTAGGTAGCTGATAAAGGCCACGATGACAAAGAACCCGGCTGCCGTGCCGTGGAACAGGTCGATGGCCATCATACAGGTGGTGATGGGCACGTTGAGGCCGGCGCAGAACACGCCGAGCATGCCCAGCGCTGCCAGAAAACTGGGGTCGATTCCGACGAGGCAACCGATCCAGCCGCCGAGCGCCGCACCGATGCCAAACAGGGGCGTGACCTCGCCGCCTTGGAAGCCCGCACCCAGGGTAAGCGCTGTGACGACCAACTTGATGGCTGCGTCTGCCAGGGTGGTGTTGCCGGCAAATCCGGCGCCGGAAAGCCACGTGGAAAGGCCGGCGTAGTCCCAGGCGTCGAGAAGGGCATAGGCGGCCAAAACCACGAGTGCGCCTATGAGTGCGCGAACGAGGTAATTGGTGATAAAGCGACCGTACAGGCTCTTGACGGTTCGAACTGACCAGGCAAAGAGGCGTGCCGTCAGACCGAAGATAATGGCGCTGATAACAACGATGACGACCGTTTTGGGCGTCATAGCGGGAACGCTGGCGATGACATTTGCTTCGTACTCGGTACCCAGGGCGAGTGATGTAAAGTAGCCGGTAAACGAGGCGACCAGGCAGTAGATGCCCGCGGTGTAGTCGATCTTGCCGATAAAACACATCTCCATGCCAAAGAAAGCCCCGGCAAGGGGTGAGCCGAATACGGCGCCAAAGGCCGACGAGATACCGGCGAGCATGAGGTCGTGGTGGTCATGCTTTTTGAGGTGGGCGAGGCTCGAGATGTTGCTGGCGATGGTGCCGCCAATCTGCACCGCGGCTCCCTCGCGACCGGCCGAGCCGCCGGTGAGGTGCGTGAGCGTGGAGCAGACGAAGGTGAGGATGGCCATGCGCATATGGATGAGGCGTGTGCCCAGAGCGGAGTCGATGACCAGGTTGTTACCGCGTTTGGCGGCAAGACCGTGGTTTTTGTACACCCATGCGGTGGCAACGCCCACAACGGGAAGCAGCGCGTAAATCCACGCATGGTGCTCGCGATAATCGGTCGCGATATTCAGCGACGCCAAAAACGCCCAAGCGGCAACGCCCATGGCGAGCGAGACGATGACGACGAGTACGAGCAACTTAGCGCTCGCGAGTAGGTTGCGGGCGTTGCGGCGCGTGTCGGCAGCCAAGAGCTGCTCGGAGCGGGTGATCTGATGCCTGCCTGCCGTGATGACGTCGTTCAGGGAGAAAAAGCCGCCGTCGTCGAGCGGCTGGGAATGATCCTGCGTTTCGTTTGCGCTTTCGGGTTTGTCGTTATGAGCCATACGTTCCTCTTTTAGGTTGCAACGCAAGCATTATAAAACGCGGTAAACGCGACGAGCCGGTGGGTTGGTTTCCATTCTGTTTCGCGGCCTGCAACCGACAGGTGTATTTGCGGGTACAGACCGAGTCGCGGCCGTGCATCGGGGGATTATACTGAGACAAGCATAAAGAATCGGCGCCCCTGTTGTGCGCCGTGGCATTAAGAGGTGCATATGGCAGAGAAACTCATTCCGCTGGAGGACGCGCAGTCGATTGTTTTGTCGCACGTTGCTCCGTCCGATCTCGTCGAGATTCCCGTGTGGCAGGCGGCTGGTTTTCCCTTGGCCGAGGACGCGGTGGCCGATATCGACATCTCGCCGTTTGCCAACAGCGCTATGGACGGATATGCCGTGCGCTCGGCGGACTTGGTGCAGGCATCTGGCGAGGCGCCAGTGACGCTCGACGTTATCGGACACGAGGCCGCGGGCCATGTGTTTGAGGACGCAATCGGCGCGGGCGAGACGGTTCGCATCATGACGGGCGCGCCGGTGCCCGAGGGCGCGGATGCCGTGGTGAAATACGAGATTGTCGAGGTACTTGACGGTGACGGCAACGAGGGCTCGCACGTGAGCTTCTCGGCACCTGCCAAGGTAGGGGAGAATGTTCGCTCTGCCGCCGAGGAGGCCCATGCCGGTGACGTCGTGATGCGTGCTGGAGAGGTTGTGGCCCCGGCGGGCGCGGGTCTGCTGGCAAGCGCCGGGTATGCAAGCGTGAAGGTGCACGCTGCCCCGCGCGTGGGCATTATCTCGCTGGGCACGGAACTGGTCGCACCGAGTAAGGTACCGGCGCGCGGTCAGATTCGCGATTCCAACTCCTCGGCGCTGATGGCTGAGGCACTCGATGCCGGTGCCGAGCCCGTGTTCTACGGCATTGCGCCCGATGATGAGCAGGCGATTGCCGAGCTTGTGCATCGCGCCGTGCAGGAGTGCGATTTTGTCATTACGAGCGGTGGCGCCTCGGCGGGCGATTACGACTACGTGACGGCGCTCGTCCGGCGCGAGGGCGAGGTGCTGTTTGACCGCATCTCGATGCGTCCGGGCAAGGCCATCACGTTTGGCTTGCTCGGGGGTAAGCCCTACCTGGGACTTTCAGGCAATCCGGCCGCGGCGTATGTGGGCTTTGAGATGCTTGCCCGCCCCGCGATTCGCAAGATGCGCGGCTTTGCCGAGGGTTCGCGTCCCGTGCAGCAGGCGACGCTCACGCACGGCGTGAAGAAGCGCCAGGACCGACGCTTCTTCGATCGCGCCACGGTTTTGCGCGACCCCGAGACCAGTGAGCTGTTGGTGACCGAGGCCAAGACGCAGAATTCGGCGCTGCTCGGAACTATGCAGCGCGCGAACTGCCTGTTGCGTATTGACGAAGGACCGTGCGAGCTTAAGGCGGGCGACGTCGTGGATGTCGTGCGCGTCGACCTGCCCGAGGGAACGGTGTTGTAGGAGGAAGACTATGGAGTTGAAGATTTCGATCGTGACGTGCTCGGATACGCGCGATCTTGCTCAGGACGAGGCGGGTGCTGCACTCGAGGAACTTATCGAGGCGCAGGGCTGGACGGTTGCCTCACATGTGGTCGTGCGCGACGACGCCAGCGAGATCGGTGATGCCATTGTGGAAGCCGCCGATGAGTGCCACGCCAATGTCGTGCTCACCTGCGGCGGCACGGGGCTTTCGATGCGTGATGTGACGCCCGAGGCGACGCGTGCCGTTTGCGACCGCGATGTGCCGGGTATTGCAGAGGCAATCCGTGCGTACTCCATGTCCAAGACGCGCCGCGCCATGCTCTCGCGTGCTATTTGCATGCAACGAGGTCATACACTTGTCGTAAACTTTCCCGGTTCTACGAAGGCCGCCCGCGAAAGCTGGGAGGCCATAGCGGACCAGCTGGAGCATGCGGCTCAGATGACAGCGGGCGGCGGACATACCAACTAAGCGGTTTACCTGCGGCGGGGCGACCTTATCGGTCGCTCCGCTTTTGTTTTCCGCCGAAGCGACACCGAGGTGCACGGTAACTTGAAACTATATTCTCTGGAGAGAATAATTTCTCATAATCATTATTCGCGCAGAAGTATAATCTAGTAACAGATTAAAGCCCGCGGTGGGGTACCCGGGCACAAGATCCGAAAGGGTTGAATATGTTCGATATGGTTTCACGCCGCGGTTTTGTCTCGCTTTCTGCTGCCGCCGGCCTTGGCCTTGCCGGCTGCTCGGGCAACAAGACGTCCGAGCTCGCTGGTTCCGATGCCGGCTCCGCCAAGTCTTCCTCTAAGAAGAAGGCTGTCGAGCTGCAGGTTTTCGCTGCTAACTCCCTCGAGAAGGCCCTTCCCGAG
This sequence comes from uncultured Collinsella sp., assembly GCA_902496455.1. Lineage (GTDB taxonomy): Bacteria > Actinomycetota > Coriobacteriia > Coriobacteriales > Coriobacteriaceae > Collinsella. Next base: position 52,655 of record CABVAY010000007.1, on the reverse strand, counting down.
GTCCAAGAGCTCTACACCGGCCAGACCGGCATCACCTTTGCCGACACGCAGTTTAAGGCGTCCGGTGACCTTGTCGAGCAGATGCGCGCCGGTGCCGCCGTCGACGTGCTCATCACTGCTTCCAAGGGCACCATGGACGACGCCGAGGCCGCCGAGCTCGTTGACGCCGACACGCGTGAGGACATGTTCGTCAACGACCTTGTGATCATTCGCGCCGAGGGCTCCGACACCAACGTCGAGGCCATCGCCGACGTCGCGAACCTGGACGGCAAGATCGCCATCGGCGACGCCAAGACCGTCCCCGCCGGTAAGTACGCCAATCAGGCGCTGGCTTCCGTGGGCCTCTACACCGGCACCGAGGGCGATGACGGCGAGTACGCGCCCGAGATTGCCGACAAGGTGGCGCTGGCCGACAAAGTTGGTACCGCCGCCGCCTATGTGTCCACAGGCGACTGCGTGGCCGGTTTTGTCTACAGCTCCGATATCTTCCGCTACGATGGCATCGAGGAGGCCTTCGTGTGCCCCGAGGATTCGCACAAACCCATCGTGTATCCGGGCGCTGTCGCCGAGAGCTCCGAGCATGCCGACGAAGCCAAGGCGTTCATCGACTTCTGTCTGACCAACAAAAAGGCCCAGAAGATTTGGGCTAAGTACGGCTTTGAGCTTTCCGCGTAGTGCGGCTTGGCGCGATAATTCCATCGTTTTGTGTTTCACTCCGTCCTTGTATTCGCTTGGAGCTTTTCGTGCTTAATAGATTCCGCATGCTTGTCGCCTGTGCTTTGACCTTCGCGCTTTGCTGGGTGCCGGGATTTGCGTTTGCCGGGGACGCTGAGGACGGGGCCCAGGTTGCTGCGACCGCTCATGGGCTTTCCTATGGGATCGAGGGTTTTGAGCGGTTGGCCAAGGGGACCGCTCGTGCCATGGAGGGCCAGCCTGAGGGCTACCGGTTTCCCGTTGACGAGGACGTGGACCTTGTGGTGGCGCCCGCTGCCGATCGCGTTGTGGTGTGGATATCGCCCAAGGCGGTCGAGAAGTATGGATTGGATTCACAGGATAACGAGTGCGTATCGGGTCTCAAGGCCCTCGTCTGTGAGCTCGACAGCGCAAACTGCATGGGAGGTGCGCAGCTAGGGGACGTGGATCTTCCTTGGTATGTCACGGCGGAAACAACGTTTGAGACCGGCGGGTATACCTATGGCTTTGACGAGCGCGGTGCGGATGGGGACCGCTATGTGGTGATTGCATCAGCCTCGGGTGATGCCAAGGGCGGCGCGCGTTGGCTTGATAGCGCTCAAATGGTAGAGGCATCGTCTGTCGTGTTGCGGGATAAGCAGGTCCCCTTGACCTCTCTGGCCTCCTTTTTGGGCGGCATCGACTACCGACCGTTTTGGGTGTCCATAAAAACGAGCGGCCTTGCCCTGCTGATCTCCTTTGAGCTGGGCTTGTTCGCCGCGTGGAAGACTATGGGTACCTCGAGTCGCATCAAGGGCCTGCTCGATTCGGTCTTTACGATTCCTATGGTGCTGCCGCCCACGGTCTGCGGCTTTCTGCTCCTCATGCTGTTTGGCCGCTCGACCGGGGTGGGCCAGTGGCTGATCGCGCACGGTGTCTCGATCGTCTTTACGTGGCCGGCGGCGGTGATCTCTGCCGTGGTGGTGTCGTTCCCGCTCGTCTATCGTACGGCGCTCGGAGCCTTCGAGAGCCTCGACACGCAGATGCTCGATGCGGCGCGCACGCTGGGCTGGTCCGAGCGTCGCATCTTTACCAAGCTTATGATGCCGCTTGGCTGGCCCTCGATTGCCTCCGGTACGGTGCTTGCCTTTGCCCGCGCGATGGGCGAGTTTGGCTGCACCCTGTTCTTTGCGGGCAACTACGCCGGCATTACCCAGACCATCCCCATCGCCATCTACTTTGAGTGGATGGGCGGCAATACGTCGGTGGCCCTCTTTTGGGTCGTGGTCGTAATTGCGTTCAGCTTCTTGGTCATCCTGTTTATCAACATGTACACAGCACACTCGCAAAAGTATCGCGAGCGGGGCCTTTCCCGCGCGGAGCGCAAACAGGCCAAAGATTTCGCCGGACAGGGCGATTCGCTCGACCCAGTCGGCGGCGATGCGCTGCGTATCGATCGCGAGGCATTGGCTGAGCTCATGCGCGATGAGCCCGCTATGCAGGGAGGTCGATAGGCCATGTCACTCGTTCTGGATATTAAAAAGCGCTATCCGGAGTTTATGCTCGATATGCAGCTTGAGGCCGGCGAGGAGCGTGTGGCACTGCTTGGTGCCTCGGGCTGCGGCAAGAGCTGCACGCTGCGCTGCATTGCCGGTGTGGAGACGCCCGACGAGGGCAAGATCGTCGTCAACGGCGTAACCTTTTTTGACTCGGCGGCGGGCATCAACCTGTCGCCTCAGGAGCGCAAATGTGCCCTGCTGTTCCAAAACTATCAGCTGTTTCCCAACATGACGGTGGCCGATAACGTATGCGCCGGTGTAAAGGATGCGGGCGACGCCGCCGCGCGCAAAAAGCTCGCCGAGCGCTATCTGAGCATTTTCGGTCTAGCCGATTTTGCCGACCGCTATCCCGCGCGCCTCTCGGGCGGTCAGCAGCAACGTGTGGCGCTTGCGCGCATGGTGGCGGCGCATCCGGGCATCTTTATGTTCGACGAGCCCATGAGCGCGCTCGATTCCTATCTTAAGAGCGCGCTCGAGCAGAACATGCTCGACCTGTTCGATGTGTGCAACCGCACCGTGCTTTACGTGAGCCACGACATCGACGAAGCTTGCCGCCTGTGCCAGCGTATCTGCGTGATGCACGACGGGCATGTTGAGGAGATCGGCTCCGTCGAGGACGTGGTCCGCCGTCCGCAGACGCTGGCGGCGCTGCGCCTGACGGGCTGCAAGAATACAAGCCGGGCGCGCAAGATCGGCGACGAAGAAGTTGAGGCCCTCGACTGGGGCATGACCTTTAACGTGGGTCGCGCGGTTCCCGATAATGTGGCGTACCTGGGCGTTCGCGCAAGCTATTTCCATGTTGACAATCGCGTTGAGCGGGGCCGTAACAGCTACGATTTGCATGTGGCCCGTGTGAGCGATTCGCGCTTTGAGCGGCTGGTATTGCTGGACGTGCCGCGCGCTGATGCGCCCACGCGTCTGCAGTGGAAGGTCAACAAGGTGGGCGTGCCTGTCGACGAGCTGCCGCAAGCAGGCGAGACGCTGCGCATGCACTTCGATGCGAGTAGGATCCACTTGGTTTGTCGATAGCGCCGGGTAATGCCGTCGGGGATATAAGCCTCGGCGGCTTTGTCTTGCCGCTCGCCGAATGAGGGATGACAAACTCTTATCAATTAAGATAATTATTTATTATACGACGGCACACGACGCTGTCGTACGAATGTCAACGGTGTTCGCATGGTTGACGACCGTTGATATAGTTGACTTTATCTTGTAAAGGAGGGTGCGCACATGCCGCAGACGACATACATTCGCCGCGTTGCCGCGCGCGCCCTGTATATGGCTCGGAGCCGCATATGAGCAGGTATGTTCACGGCTCCGGGAGAGACGACGCACAACTAAATAACCGTCCGCAAGGCAGGTTCCCTAAAATTCCGGGTTTGAGCACGACCGGGCAATCGCCGTCCGTCGTGCATCGATAACGCCGTTATCCGTTTTTGGTTCGAGAGGGGAACCGTCATGGCTGAAGAATTCGATTTCCATCCGATGTGGGAGAGCCTCGGCATGAATCTTGCCGACCACGACATGCTGCTGGGCGCCGTGGGCCAGATGTACGGCGATATGTTCCTGACGCAGAACAATCGCCCCAAGTCCACGTCCTACCTGGACTTTGTGGCCACCAACATCCACAGCGGCCGTATTAAGGAGATGCTCGACAAGAAGGAGGCTGGCGAGGCCACCAAGATCGTGGGCTCGTTCTGTGTGTACGTGCCCGAGGAGATCGTGCTTGCCTGTGACGGCATTCCCGTTGGTCTGTGCTCGGGTGCCGATTGGGCAACCGATAAGGTCGAGGAGCACTTGCCGCGCAACACCTGTCCGCTCATCAAGAGCTTTGCCGGCTTTAAGCTGGGTGAGGTCTGCCCTTACATCGAGTCGAGCGACCTGGTGGTGGGCGAGAACACCTGCGATGGCAAGAAGAAGGCCTACGAGTTCTTTGCCACGCAAAAGAACATGTACGTCATGGATATTCCCAACGTGCACGACGAGTCGACGCTCGTGACCTGGAAGGCCGAGGTCAAGAAGCTCGCCGCCAAGATTGAGAAGGAGTGTGGCGTCACGATTACGCCTGAGCGTCTGAAGACCGCCATCCACGCCGTCAATGAGAAGCGTCGCGCCCTGCAGCGCCTCGCTGCCACGCGCGCTGCCGACCCAGCGCCCATCAGCGGTCTCGACAGCCTGCTGACCGTTCAGGCCGCCTTTATGGACGACACGCCGCGTCTGACCGGAGCCATCAACGATATGGCGGCTGAGTGCGAGCAGCGTGTCGAGGCCGGCGAGGGTGTGGTGCCCAAGGGGACCAAGCGCATCCTGTACACCGGCACGCCCATGGCCGTGCCCAACTGGAAGCTGTTCAACCTCATCGAGAAGGCCGGCGGCGTCGTGGTGGGCGAGGAGTCCTGCACGGGCTCGCGCTACTACAAGGACCTGGTCGACGAGTCCGGCGAGACGGTCGACGAGATGCTCGACGCCATCGCCGAGCGCTACTTTAAGATCAACTGCGCCGTCTTTACGCCCAACGACCAGCGTATGAAGGACATTGTTCAGATGGCACGCGACCTTCATGCCGACGGCATCGTGGACGTGGCGCTGCAGTTCTGCACGCTTTACGAGATGGAGTCCTTTGCCGTGGAGAAGGCCGCCGAGGAAGCCGGCATTCCGTTTATGCACATCACGACCGACTACGCCGGCGAGGATGCTGGCCAACTGCAAACCAGGATCGAGGCTTTCTTGGAAACCATTTAGGACTATTCGTCCCGGCGGCTTCCCCAGGCACCCGATCTTGCCGTTCAAACCGTCGCTTGCGTACCAAAGTACGCGGCGATCCTTTTACGGCAACCTCGGGCACCTGGGAGAGCCGTTTCCTTGGTTGGTTAAAAGGTTTAGGAGTTATATGCCGGAAAATATTGAACAGCCGTTGCCGTCCACGTTTGAGGAGTTCAACGAGCAACGCAAGGCGGCGTTTATTCGCGTTAAGGATTACAAACAGGCCGGCAATCGCCTGGTCGGCTTTTTGTGCAGCTATACGCCACTCGAGATTATCGATGCCGCGGGCGCTGCAAGCGTGGCCTTGTGCGGCACATCCGACGAGGTGATTCCCGAGGCCGAGAAGGTGCTGCCAGCAAACCTGTGCCCGCTCATCAAGTCGACGTACGGTTTTGCCTATTCGCAAAAGTGCCCGTTTACGTACTTTAGCGACATGATCATCGGTGAGACCACCTGCGACGGTAAGAAGAAGATGTACGAGCTACTCAACGAGCTCAAGCGCACGCACATCCTACATCTTCCGCAGAGCCGCGACCGCGCCTACGAGCGTGAAGGTTGGTACGAGGAGTGCCGCCTGCTCAAAGAGGAGCTCGAGGGCTTCTACGGCATCACGATTACCGACGATGACCTTCGCGCTGCCGTCCGTCGTCGCAACCGCTTGCGTGCGGCCCAGCTCGAGATGTTTGCGCTGCAGGCCAACCAGCCGGCGGCCATGAGCGGCGTCGACCTGATGAGCACCATGTTTGCCGGTACGTTCAGCTTTGATATCGAGGCCTATACGCAGCAGCTGGAGCAAAAGGTTGCCAAGCTGCGCGAGGCCTACGACGCGGGCGAGCGCCCGGTCGCGGCGGATGCCAAGCGCATTCTGATCACCGGCTGCCCGGTGGGCGGCGTGATCAACAAGATCGGTCGCACCATCGAGTCCAACGGCGGCGTGGTCGTGTGTATGGACGACTGCTCGGGAGAGCGCACGGCGGCCATGATGATCGACCCGGAGGCTCCCGACATCCTGCGTGCTATCGCCGACCGCTACCTGGATATCAACTGCTCGGTCATGACGCCCAACGACGGTCGTATGGACAACACCCTGGCCATGTGCGAGAAATACCACGTCGACGGTGTGGTGGAGAATGTGCTCCAGGCGTGCCACACCTTTAACGTGGAGAGTGCGCGCATGCAGGAGGCTGTCGAGGGCGCGGGTATTCCGTATATGAAGATCGAGACCGACTACAGCAACGGTGACATGGGCCAGATCGAGACGCGCATCGCCGCCTTCATCGAAACCCTGTAGGACAAATGCGGCAAAGGGATAGTTGCTTTGCCGCATAGAAGGAGGATGCCGTGGTTGGCATTGGTATCGACATAGGCTCGACGGCCGCGAAGGCTGCAGTGGTGGAGACGGACGGCGCCATTGCGTGGACCTGCGTCATGCCGACGGGGTATTCGTCGGTCGATGCGGCCGAGCGCTTGCGCGGCGAGCTCGCTTCAGCCGACTATGACGTGGCTGCCGACGACGTGCGCGTGATCGCGACCGGCTACGGCCGTGTCGCCGTGCCCTATGCGCACAAGGTCGTGACCGAGATCACCTGCCACGGCACCGGTGCCGTGCGCCTGTTTGGCGATCACGGCACGGTGATTGACGTGGGCGGCCAGGACACCAAGGTCATTCAGCTTAAAAGTGGCCGCGTGGCCAAGTTCGCCATGAACGACAAGTGCGCTGCCGGTACGGGGCGCTTTTTGGAGATCATGGCCGACCGTCTGGGTATTTCCCAACAGCAGATGGCCGACCTTGCGCGTTCCGGTGAGCCCACCAAGATCAGCAGCATGTGCACGGTGTTTGCCGAAAGCGAGGTCATCAGCCTGATCGGTCGCGGTGAGCCGCGCGAGAACATTGCACGTGGCGTGATCGACAGCGTGGTCTCGCGCGTGGCGACCATGGCCGGGCAGGCCGCGGGCGCCCCGTACTACCTGACCGGTGGCCTGTGCGAGAACGCCTTCGTGGTGGAGCGGTTGGGCGAGCTGCTGGGGTCGCCGGTGACCACCTCGCCCCAGGCTCGCTTTGCCGGAGCGATTGGCGCGGCGATTCGCGCACAGGCGCTCAATTAATGCATCCGCCGCAGGCTCGCATTCATGCGTATACTGGGAGAAAATGATTGACCGATGAGAGGAGGTATCGATGGCTGACGATCAGATTAGGCTCACGTCTATGACGGCCGCGAGCGGTTGAGCCGCTAAGTTGGCTCCTGGAGCCCTCGCCCAGGTCCTGGGCGACTTGCCAAATGTGCATAACGACAACTTGCTCGTGGGGTTCGATACCTCTGACGATGCGAGCGTCTTCCGCGTAGGGGAGAACCTGGGGCTTGTGCAGTCCATCGACTTCTTCCCGCCGATGGTCGACGATCCGTTTCTGTTTGGCCAGATTGCCGCGGCCAACTCGCTGTCGGACATCTACGCCATGGGCGGGCGGCCGAGCCATGCCATGAACCTACTCTGCATACCCAGTTGTCTGGGCATCGAGGGTGCCGGTCAGATTCTGGCGGGCGGCGCCGACAAGTGCGTCGAGGCGGGTTGCTCCATCGCGGGCGGCCATACCATCAACGACGACGAGCCCAAGTATGGCCTGTCTGTGAGCGGCTTTGTCGCGCTCGACCGCATGCTCGCCAACAGCGGCGCACGCGTGGGCGATGTTCTGCTGCTGACCAAGGCGATCGGCTCGGGCATTATCACCACGGCCATTAAGGGCGAGCTCATCGAGCAGGACGAGGCCGCAGCCATGTTTGACTCGATGCGCACCCTCAACGAGGCTCCGATTCGTCTGGCCGAGGGACTTGAGCTTCACGGCTGCACCGACATTACGGGCTTTGGTCTGATCGGGCATGCGTGCGAGATGGCCGAGGGCTCGGGCGTGCAAATCGAGCTCGCGTCGGGGGCGGTGCCGCTCTTTGACCAGGTGCTCGACATGGCGCGTCTGGGCATTATCCCCGCGGGCTCCTACCGCAACCAGGACTTCTTTGGCCCGCGTGTAGCTGCCGACGATGACCTGGAGCCGGGCATGCTGGATGCGCTGTACGATCCGCAGACTTCGGGCGGTTTGCTTATTGCGGCGCCCGCGGCGGATGCGGATGAGCTTGCGCGTCGTTTACATGCCGAGGGGCGCGTTGCCGCTACAATCGGCCGCGTGTGCGAGCCGGTGCCGGGCGGTCCTGCCGTTCGCGTTGTGCATTAAGGAAAACCGTTTATGCGACCGCCTACTGTTCTGGGCGGTCCCTTTTGAAAGGAAAAACTATGTCTACCAAAATTGAAGTCAATGCCATGGGCGATGCCTGCCCGCTGCCCGTCGTCAAGACGCTCAAAGCCCTGAAGCAGCTCGATGGCGAGGGCACAGTCGTGACCTCGGTCGATAACGAGACCGCCGTCAAGAACATCTCCAAGATGGCGCAGGAGAAGGGCTGCACGGCCTTGGTCGAGAAGGTTTCTGACGCCGAGTGGCACGTGACCGTGGCGACCTCTGGCGCCGTTGCCGTGGCCGATCCCGAGCAGGATGGCGCTGCCTTCTGTGATGCCAGCGCCGGCAAGGGCAAGCTCGTCATTTCCGTCTACACCGACTGCATGGGCCGTGGCGACGACGAGCTGGGCCACAAGCTCATGAAGGCCTTCATCTTTGCCGTGACGCAGCAGGAGGAGCTGCCCGCGACTATGCTGTTTTACAACGGCGGTGCCAAGCTCACCGTCGAGGGCTCGCCGGTGCTCGATGACCTGAAGGGCTTGGCGGAGCAGGGTGTCGAGATTCTCACCTGCGGTACCTGCCTGGACCACTTTGGCATTAAGGACCAGCTTGCGGTGGGCGAGGTCACCAACATGTACGTGATCGTGGAGAAGATGGAGCAGGCCGTGCGCGTCGTGCGCCCGTAGCGTATTGGTTGGAGTTGCCATGAGGGAGAAGCGCCCGGCGCTTGTCATCACGTTTCCCACCACGGCGGCCGCCATGGGTTGCGAGTCCCTGTGCATCGAGCGCGGTCTTCCCGGGCGGACGATTCCCGTTCCCGGGGAGGTCGCTGCCGGCTGCGGTTTGGCGTGGAAGGCGTTGCCTGTCGATGAGGAGCTGCTGCGCGGCGAACTCGCCGCGGCGGGCGTTCCCACTGAGGGCTATACCGTGATTAATATGTGGGAGGTCGTGCGATGATCTACCTGGATAACGCGGCGACGACCATGCACAAGCCGCAGACGGTCATCGATGCCGTGACGCAGGCGATGTGCTCGCTCGGCAATGCTGGGCGCGGTGCCACCTCGGGTGCGCTCGATGCGGCACGTACCATCCACGGCTGCCGCGCCAAGCTTGCGCGCTTGCTGGGCTGCCCGCGTGCTGACCATGTTTGTTTTACGCCCAACTCCACCGCGGCGCTCAACACCGTCATCAATGGCGTGGTGCGCCCCGGCGACCGTGTGGTCACAACGGTGCTCGAGCACAACTCCGTACTGCGTCCGCTCAACCGCCTGGCGGCAGAGCAGGGTGTGACGGTTGAGCATGCGGGCTGTGATACCAACGGCGTGCTCGACTACGACGAGCTCGAGCGGCTTGTCACGCCCGGTACGCGTGCTGTGGTGGTGACGCACGCCTCCAATGTGACCGGCAACGCGGTCGACATTGCGCGCGTGGCTGCCATCGCGCATGCGGCCGGCGCGCTGGTGATCGTCGATGCTTCGCAGTCTGCCGGCACGGCGAAGATTGACATGGATGCCATGGGGCTCGACGTCGTGTGCTTTACCGGTCACAAGGGGCTCATGGGTCCGCAGGGGACCGGCGGCCTGGCCGTGGCGGAGGGCATTGACGTGGCTCCGTGGGCCATGGGCGGCACGGGCGTGCACAGCTTCGATGCGCTGCAGCCGCTTGGGTGGCCCACGTGCCTTGAGGCGGGCACGCTCAACGGTCATGGCATCGCGGGACTTTCCGCTGGTCTCGACTTTATCGAGGCCCAGGGTGGGGTCGAGGCGATTGCGACTCACGAACGCGCCCTGGCCGATCGCTTTCTCGCTGGCGTGCGCGAAATCCCCAGCATTGCGCTCTACGGTGCGTTTGACCAGCCCGTGCACTCGGCGATCGTTTCACTCAACGTAGGCGATATCGACTCTGCCGAGATCTCGGACGCGCTCATGCAAGGGTGGGGGATTGCGACGCGCCCCGGCGCCCATTGCGCTCCGCTCATGCACCGCGCGCTGGGGACCGAGCGTCAGGGTGTCGTTCGCTTCTCGTTTGGGTATTTCAACACGAGCGAGGAAGTCGACACCGCGATCGACGCTTTGCGCGATTTAGCCTGCTAGAGCGTATATACTTGCGGGACGGGTCTTTTGCCCGTCCCGTTTTTGTTTCGACCCGAAAGGTGTGCATATGGCCTCATCCGCTCCGCGCGGTTTGCGCTCCGACCATGTCGTTACCGTCGGCATTGCGCTGTTCTCGATGCTCTTTGGCGCCGGTAACCTCATCATTCCGCCGTTGCTGGCACTTCAGGCCGGTACGGCCACGCCGCTTGCCATGATTGGCTTTTTGATTGCCGCTATCGGTCTGCCTGTTATGGGCTTTATCGCCGTGGCGCTTGCCGGAACGGCACGCGAGCTTGCCGGCCGCGTGCACCCCAAGTTCGGTGAGTTCTTTGTCGCGGCGGTGTATCTGGCCATCGGCCCGTGCCTGGCTATTCCGCGCACAAGCTCTACGGCGTTCGAAATGCTGGTGCCGCTGCTACCCGAGGGTGTTTCGCTTGGCACGGCACGTCTGGTGTTTGCCATCGGGTTCTTCGTTGTCGCGTTTGCGCTCACGCTGCGCCCGGGTGTCATCACGCGCGTGCTCGGCCGCATTACGGGCCCCGCGCTCATTGCGCTCATCGTGCTGGTTGTGGGTGCTGCCGTGATCTCGCCGCTGGGACCGGCTGCCGCGCCGCAGGCTCCCTACGATGCAGGCGCCGCCGTGCAGGGCTTTTTGACTGGCTATCAGACCATGGACCTGCTCGCGTCGCTCGCCTTCGGCATCATCATCGCCGAGACCATCCACGAGTTGGGCGTTACCGACGATAGGCGCGTGGCCTTCGAGATCTCGCGTTCGGGTGTGATCGCCGGCGTGCTCATGGCCATCATCTACTGCGGCCTGGCGCTTGCCGGAATGCAACTCGGCACGGTTATGCCCGATGCCACCAACGGCGCTGCCATCCTCGCTCGTTCGGCCTCCATGCATTTTGGGCTTGCTGGCACGGTCGTGGTCTTCGCGATCTTTTTCCTCGCCTGCATGAACGTGTGCATCGGTCTTATTAGCTGCTGCTCGCGCTATTTCTGTGAGACGTACGTAGTTGAAGGGGGAGCGGAGGCTTCCGAGGGGGCCATGCGCCGCCCCTTCGCGATCCTTGCCTTTGTGTTCGCGGCGTTTTCGTGCGTGCTCTCCAACGTGGGCCTCGACGTGATCCTTATGTTCTCGGTGCCCATGCTTAACGCCTTGTATCCCGTCGCCATCGTGCTGGTTCTCATGGGTTTGGTACACGGCTTTTGCGACGCTCATCCGCAGGTGTGGGTCTGGGTTGGCGGTGTGGTTGCCGTGCAGAGCGTGATCACCTCGGTCCGCGATGCGTTCTTTGCGGGCGCGTGGCTGCCGTTCGATGCGCTGCCGCTGGCGGACATTGGAGCCGCGTGGGCGCCGGTTGCCGTGGTGGCGTTTGTGATCGGTCTGCTTCACAGCAAGTTTGTCGCACATTCGAGGAGCTAGGGTTTCTGCGCTTGCACAGGCGGGGAGTCTCCCCTATAATTTCCTTCGCTTTGGGACACGCAAGGTTTAGACCTTAGCTGCTCAACACCTTCGGGACGTGGCGCAGTTTGGTAGCGCGCCTGCTTTGGGAGCAGGATGTCGCAGGTTCAAATCCTGTCGTCCCGACCATATCTTGCGGGCGTAGTTCAATGGTAGAACCCCAGCCTTCCAAGCTGATGACGCGGGTTCGATTCCCGTCGCCCGCTCCATAGGATATCTTTAACGGCTTTGGCTCCTTTTGGTGCCAGAGCCGTTTTCATATACATGCCGGGGACCCCACATCCCCTCCTAAGTTGCGGTGAAATAGTTCCCGATTAGCCACAAAAGCTGTTATCCAGGAACTATTTCACCGCAACTTATTGAGGCCGAGCGGGCTGGTTCGATGATGGGTTCTGTTGTCGAGAAGATGGGGTCAGCCGGTCAGGAGTCTGCGTAGGGTTTTGTGGTTGGTATACCGTAGCCGCGCATCATGGAGCCGAACGCTTTGACATCGTAGGTGTCTGAGAGCTTGAAATGAATGACGTTGTGGCCCATGGCACGCAGGTTCGCGTCGCGCATGAGGGCATCTCGATAGGTTTTTGCCGCAGTATGTTCCGGATCATTTTGGGCATCGTCCTCAAACTTGCCTAGTCCATGCAGCTCAGCCAGCATCCAAGAGCCGTTTGGCATCTGCCAGCCGTAATCTGCCAAATAATAGCCGGCGTTTCCCGGTCGAGTGATTTCAACCTGAAGTTCGGGAGTGGCAACTCCCGCCAGAATCATTGCCGCCCGTGCTTCGGATTCTCCACCGTTATCCGATCTGCCATCCATGTGTTCAAAAACGTTAAATGCGCGCGCAATGCCGTGCAGTCCGCGGCAGTTCGCTTGTGCATATGCACGCAATTCTTCACGCTCGACACCGTACTCACGAGCCAGCCCGTCGACATAGCCTAGTGCATATCGAAAAGCGCTCGTTCGGGCGATGTCGACCACCGTGCGATATGGATCCGTTAACGTAAACGGGCCGAGCTGCCATACGTTGCCCGCCCGCCAGCGTCGGTATTCAACGAATTCGTACATATCGCGTCTGGTGGAACGCGGCAGCAGCACTTGCACCTTGTCGAGAAGGGAATATGCAGAACCGACGCCATAGAGCAGTGCCGCCGTTGCTCCACAAAACACGGCATCCGGTTCAACGACCGCAATAGCGGATGCCAATTGAAAGATGCGATCTTCGACGCCGAGGTCATTCCAATACGCGGGATCAGCGTAGACATGGTTGTAGAGTCGAATAATCATCTCTTTTTGCATGAGCGCGTAGGCACAGCGTTCATCCCATTTTTTGGTAGCTACAAACAGATGCCCGCCATGATGGGCCTCGAATAACTGGAAGAACAGCTCTATTTGCGGTTTGGAACAGCGTTTATCATGACTCATTTTCGACCCCATGGTCTCGAGGGGGAGTGAATGACACTACGCTATCCCATATTTGGTCCGCCAGACCTTGCCATGAACTGACCAAAAGCTTGACGGGGCAGGTCAGAGCCATGAGTCAGAGCCAAACATATCGGCAAACGGTTGATTAGTGCCCCTCGGCGGCACTAAAAACCACCCTTACAGAAAGTTGCGGTGGAATAGTTCCTGAAAGGCTCGAATAAGCCTAAATCCAGGAACTATTTCACCGCAACTCAGGTGGGGATGGGGCTGAGGGGCGGGCGATGCCGTCGTCTGTCGGTTAGCTGCGGGGGCGGTGACGGAGCTTGTCGATGGTGGAGTCGGTGCTGTGACTGCGGGATTCGGCGGCGCGGTCGCGGGCGTCGGCAGCGGTTTGGCGCTGGCGGCGGTAATCGATCATGCCTTGGATGATGGGCTTGCCAAAGCTCACGACATCATCGTTGTAGATGGCGGTTCGGGCTGCGAGGAGGCAGTCGGTAAAGTCCATATGGGTCTTGCCAAAGAGTTTGACGGCAAGGGCGACAACGGTGGGCTCGTCGACCATGACGTCATCGAGCAATCTTTTCATGGCCGCAGCAATCTCAACGCGGGGAACCTTATAGACGTCGCGCAGCGTGACCACGACGCGCGTGATGATTTCGGGGTAGACACGAGCGGTGCGCGTGGCGATGACCTTGGCGGCGCGCGGTGACAGGACCTCGTCGTCGTCGAGCAGATAGCGAAGGATGACGGTCTCGTCGATGATGGTGCTACTCATGGATATCTACTTCCTCGGGGCCCAAAATCGAATCGTCGCTTTCTGTGGCAAGGTACTCAATCCAGGCATTGCGCTCTTCGGAGCGGCGATTGGGGTCCCCATATGCTTTGAGCGATCCATAGGCGGCCGTGCCGTCCTTGGAACGCACGGCGACCGGCTGAAAGGGGAGCTTGCGCATCAAAATGCTCTGCGCGACAAAAAGGCGCACGGCCTCGGCGAGCGATGTTCCCATGGCGTCGTAGAGACGCTCGGCATGCTGCTTGTCTTCCTCGCGAATGCGCACCTGCAGGATGGCTCGTTTTTGAGTCGATGACATCACTTGCCCCCTTAATGAGCGTGCAATATAGTCGGTCTAATGCGGCGTATGCCGACCTTTTAGAATCTTATAACCATTACTTTATTTCACTCAAGTAAATAACCATTAAAACGAATACAAGCGTAGTACATCCAAAATGGGAGCGCGTAAAAATCTCTGAGGCGTACGCATGTAATACACTCACCTTTATAGCTATCCGAGAATAGTTCCAACCAGCCCAAACCCCTGCAATACACTCGTATTGCAGGGCCTATGCTCAAGTTTGCCCCCTGCAACTGCGTATATTTAACCTGTATATCGTTGGAGAAACTCTACCGAGTGCATGTTTCGCCGCATGCATTCGATACGTCGATGCCAGGCCACGGGCGGCTTGGGTCAATGTCGACAGGGTCTCTCCGACAAGGGATTCAGGAGGGAGTGAACAACATGGGTAATAAGCGAGTCGTAGCCGATTCTTCGCGCTGCATTGGGTGTCAAACCTGCATGGCGGCGTGTATCGAGGCGCACGACATCCCCGGTAACATCGCCGCGCCGCGCCTGCGCGTGACGCGTACGTACGAGATCTCCGCACCGGTGGCTTGCCATCACTGCGAGGATGCCCCGTGCGCGAAGGCCTGTCCTACGGGCGCCTTGTTCTTTGATCCAAAGAACCATCGCATCGGCGTCAACGAGGACAACTGCATCGGCTGCAAGAGCTGCGTCATGGCATGCCCCTTTGGCGCCGTGAGCGTGGCGACCACGCAGGTCCCCGTCTTGATGGGTGACGTGCGCGTGGGTTCGCAGACTAAGAGCTTCGTGCTCAAGTGCGACCTGTGCGTGGACCGTCCCGGCGGTCCGGCGTGCGCCGAGGCGTGCCCGACCAAGGGCCTCACCTTGGTAGACGAGGAGCGCCTGGCGGAGCTGACTGCCGAGCGTGCCCGCGCCACCATCGAAAACGAGGCGTAAGCGTCGGGCGACAGGCCCAATGATTGTCAAATAAGTACCGAGTAATCGGTAGCAGAGAAAGGAAGGAGGGTGTCATGGAGAAGCATAAAGTGATTTGCCCGTACTGCGGCGCCGGTTGCCAGTTTAACCTCTTGGTCCAAAACGGCCAGGTCGTGGGTACCGAACCGCTCAACGGCATCACCAATCAGGGCGAGCTGTGCCTTAAGGGCATGAGCGGCTACGACTTCATCAACGACACCAAGATCTTGACTCCTCGCGTACTGCACCCGATGATCCGCCGCACTAAGGGCGCGGATCTTGAGCGCGTAAGCTGGGACGAGGCACTGGATTTCACCGCATCTAAGATGCAGGCCATAATTGACGAATATGGTCCTAACGCTGTCATGACCACCGGCTCTTCGCGAGGCGGCGGCAATGAGGCGAACTACGTTATGCAGAAGTTTACGCGTGCGTGCATCGGCACCCACAGCGTAGACAACTGCGCCCGTACTTGACACGGCCCTACTGTCCTCGGTCTGATGGACACGGTTGGTTCAGGTTGCATGTCATGCTCCATCCCCGGTATGGAGGATGCGGGCTGCATTTTCCTCTTCGGCTATAACCCTGCCGATTCGCACCCCATCGTCGCAAGGCGTATCGTGCGAGCCAAAGAAAAGGGTTGCAAGATCATCGTCGCCGATCCGCGCCATATCGAAACCGCGCGTATCGCCGATCTCTACCTTCCGATCAAGAATGGTTGCAACGTCGCGTTCCTCAACGCCTTTGCCAACTGCTTGGTCAACGATGGCCTCTACGACAAGGAATTCGTCGCCGAGCACACGAACGGCTTTGACGAGTGGTGGGAGACCATCAAGAACTACACTCCCGAATCCGTACAGGACATCACGGGTGTCGAGCCCGCGTTGATCCACCAAGCTGCCGAGATGTACGCCACGGCGAAGCCCTCTGCCATCATTGGCTGGGGCATGGGCGTATGCCAGCAGAAGCAGAACCTGAAGACGGTGCACACCATCGCCTCCATCGCCTGCGTTGCCGGCCAGATCGGCAAACCCAATTCCGGTCTCGCGCCCGTGCGTGGCCAGAATAACGTCCAGGGCTCCTGTGATATGGGCATGCTGCCCAACCTGTACCCTGGCTACCAGAAGGTCACCGACCCGGCAGTGCGTGCCAAGTTTGCCAAGGCTTGGGGCGTGCCCGAGGAAAAGCTCCCGCTCGAGGAGGGCTACAAGCTCACCGACCTGGGCCACCTGGTCGACGAGGGCAAGGTGCACTGCTTCTACAACTACGGCGAGGACCCGGTGCAGACCGAGCCCGATTCGGCCGGAATGCGCAAGACGCTCTCCGAGCTGGATCTATTCATTTGCCAAGACATCTTTATGACGCAGACGACCATGCTCGCCGACGTCATCCTACCTGCCACCTCTTGGGGCGAGCACGAGGGTGTCTTTACCGCATCCGACCGTAGCTTCCAGCACTTTGACGCGGCCGTTCCGCCCAAGGGCGAGTGCCGTCACGACTGGGAGATCTTCGCGGATCTGTCTACGCGCATGGGTTACCCCATGCACTACGACAACACCGAGCAGATCTGGAACGAGTGCATTAGCCTGTGCCCCAACTTTGTGGGCGCGACCTACGAGAAGATGGCTCCCGAGGGCGGCTACGCCCAGTGGCCCGTCAAGAGCACCGATGTGAACGACCACGGTACGCCCGACATGTTCGCTGGTGGCAAGTTCACCACCAAGGACGGCCGCGCCAACCTGATGGCGCACGACTGGGAGGCGCCCTCCGAGCTTCCCGACGATGAGTACCCGCTCATCCTGTGCACCGTCCGCGAGGTCGGCCACTACAGCTGCCGCTCGATGACCGGCAACTGCAAGACGCTGGCGCTGCTTGCCGACGAACCCGGCTTTGTCCGCATGAATCCCGCGGACGCCCAGGCGCGCGGCATCAAGAACGGCGACATCGTCTCGATTCACAGCCGCCGCGGCCAGGTATACAGCCGCGCCGACGTGAGCGATCGCATCAACAAGGGCACGGTCTACATGACCTACCAGTGGTGGATCGGCAAGTGCAACGAGCTGACCATGCACAAGGTCGACCCGGTCTCGCATACGCCCGAGGACAAGTTCTCCGCCTGCCAGGTCGACGCTATCGCTGACCAGGTCTGGGCTGAGGGCGAGGTGGAGCGTCAGTACACCGAGCTCAAGCAGGCTCTGGTGGACGCCGCCGCTCCCCAGGACGTTGAGCCCGGCGCCGCCAAGTTCGACGACGAGACGCACGTGAACCAAATCGTGTAGTCCCGTTCTCGTTGGCTATTTGGGCCGGGCGTCCCGTACGTTCGGGAGCCCGGCCCGTTATTTTGAAAGGAAGTGGGGATGAACCGCTTCATCGACATCAACCCGGAGAGGTGCATCGGCTGCGGAACATGTCAGTCCGCCTGTGCCGACGCCCACCGGATGCAGGGTCTTCAGGATACGCCGCGCCTGGCGCTCGTGAAGACCGGCGGTATTTCGGCCGCCCTTGCCTGCCACCATTGCGAGGGTGCCCCCTGCGCCGAGGTTTGCCCGGTGAATGCCATCGAGCACGATGGCGATCGCATCCACGTCAAGGAGCAGGAGTGCATCGGGTGCAGGCTGTGCGCCATCGCGTGCCCCTTCGGAGCCATCCATCCCGATGGCACGTCTATCGCCGGTGTCGCAGGCATGTGCGACCCGACGCCTTCGTATCCTAAGTCCCTGAGCAGCCTGCTTACGTGGGCTCCTGGCCAGTACACCTGCGCCGTCAAGTGCGACCTGTGCGCCTTCGATCCGGACGGCCCGCATTGTGTGGCGGCGTGCCCCACCAAGGCGCTGACCGTCATGGGCGGCGCGGCCGATCGCGAGCTCGACGAGGCCAAGCGCCTGCGTTCGATCGAAAACGGTCCGGTCGTTGACGTTACCGCTGTGGCCCAGGGCCTGTCCGAGAAAGCAGAAGGGAGCGTAAACAATGTATAGCATGACGCTGTTTATCGCATCGCTTGCCGTCTCGTGCATCGGTGCGCTCGCCTCGGTTCTGCTGATCAAGGCCGATAACGCCGCCAAAACCGCCGGCTGCCTTATCGGCGCCGTCGCCGCGGTGCTGTCGTTCATCGCGGGCCTCGAGGCCGTGCTTGGCGACGTTTCGTCCCTCAACACGGTCTTCTTTTTCCCGTTCGCCCGTCTCGAGCTCTTGCTCAACGGCCTTGCGGGCCTGATCGTGGTCCTCATCTCAATCCTCGCCTTTGCGGGCTTCATCTACGGTCTGTCCTACTTCGATGAGTACCCGGGCAAGGTCGGGCGCGCCGGTTTCTTCATGAACACCTTCGTCGCCTCGATGATGCTCGTCATCACCGCCGACAACGTGTTCTGGTTCCTGGTCGCCTTTGAGCTCATGTCCCTTACGAGCTACTTCCTTGTCGTTATCGAGGAGAACAAGAACTCCATTAGGGGCGGTTGGCTCTACTTCGTCATCGCGCACGTGGGCTTTGTCCTTATCATGGCGAGCTTCCTGCTTATGACCAACGGCGTGGGCGGTTCCTTCAGCTTCAGTGATTTCCGTACGCATGACTTTGGACCCGCCGTCTCCTCCGCGTGCTTCGTCCTCGCGTTCTTCGGATTCGGCGCAAAGGCCGGTATCATCCCGCTGCACTCCTGGCTGCCCCAGGCGCACCCCGAGGCGCCGTCCAACGTGTCCGCCCTCATGTCCGGCGGCATGATCAAGATCGGCATCCTGGGAATCCTCAAGGTCGGTCTCGACCTGCTCGCGGGTTCGGGCGTCCAGCTCTGGTGGGGCCTCATGGTCCTGGTCTTCGGATCCATCTCGTCGGTCCTGGGCGTCGTCTACGCCCTCCACGAGCACGACATTAAGCGCCTGCTGGCCTACCACTCCGTCGAGAACATCGGCATCATCTTGCTCGGTGTCGGCGCGTCCATGACGGCGCACGCCCTGGGCAACGACGTCATCGCGACGATCGCGCTCATGGCCGCCCTCTACCACACGCTCAACCACGCCATGTTCAAGGGCGAGCTGTTCCTCGGCGCGGGCTCCCTGCTCTATGCCACGGGTACGCGCAACATGGAGAAGATGGGCGGCCTGTTCCGCCGTATGCCGGTCACGGCCGTCTGCTTCCTCATCGGTGCCCTTGCCATCTCGGCTATCCCGCCGCTCAACGGCTTCGTTTCCGAGTGGTTCACCTACCAGTCCCTGTTCAACATCTCGACGATCTCCGACCCGGTCGTCATGGTGTTCGCCGTCGCCTCCGCGGCCGCCCTCGCCATCACCGGTGCCCTGGCCGTCACGTGCTTCGTGAAGGCCTACGGCGTCTCGTTCGCGAGCAGCCCTCGTTCCCAGGAGGCCGCGAACGCCAAGGAGTCCCCGGCTCCGATGTTGTTCTCGCAGATGCTCCTCGCGGCCATCTGCGTGGTGCTGGGAATCGGCTCTCCCGTCATCGCCCCGGTTCTGGGCGACGTCGCCCAGAGCGTGCTTGCCGGCTCTGCCATCACAGCCACCTCGGGTGTGTCTCTGGTGAACGAGATTTCCGGTGCCGCCACCTCCACCCCCGCGATCGCCATCGCGCTCGTGGTCCTCACCGGCCTCGCGTTCGTGTTGAGGTCCTGCCTCGGCACCAAGGCCCCCGCTAAGAAGACCGACCCTTGGGCGTGCGGCTACGAGCCCAACGAGCACATGCCCGTCGTCGCCACGAGCTTCGCGTCAGACGTAGAGCTCTTCATGGGCCCGCTCTACACCCTGCGCGAGGTATGCACCAAGATCTGCTGGTCCATCGCGCACGTGTTCCAGAAGCTCACCGGTGTCGCCCAGGGCGTTGAGCCCCTGCCCGACCGCTTCCTGGTCGATGCACCGAGCGAGGGTGCCGATAAGCTGGCCGGCCTCGCCTCCAAGATCGAGGGCGGCAACTACTCCGTATACATCTGCTACATCGTCGCGGCGCTCGTGGTCTTCCTCGTGCTCGCCGTGGTCATGGTCTAGAGAGGGGAGAGGATATTATGAACATCGTTCTTGCGATAGCGCAGGGCCTCGTGGTCATGCTGGTCGCGCCCTTCTTCTCCGGCCTCGCCCGTGTGATTCGCGCGAAGATGCACAATCGCCGCGGTCCGTCCATCCTTCAGGATTACCGGGACCTCGCGAAGCTCATGGCGCGTCCCGAGTCCGTGAGTTCCGACTCGAGCTTCGTGCTGCGCATCATGCCGCCGCTGTTCCTCGCGGTGTCGTTCATGCTCGCCATGGGCCTGCCCATGTTCACGCTCGAGAGCCCCATGCCCGTCTTTGGTGACGCCATCACCATCATGTACGCGCTCGCGCTGTCCCGCTTCTTCTTCGCGCTGTCCGGCGTGGATTCCTCCAACGCCTACGCGGGCTTCGGCGGTATCCGCGAGCTCCTCATGAGCGTGCTCATCGAGCCGTCCATGCTCATCGCGCTGTTTACCGTCGCCATCGTGTGCGGCTCCACGGACATTGCGACCATGGGTCAGCACATCGTTACGGGCAACGTCTCGAGCGTCGTCGCCGTCATCCTCGCCGGCGTCGCCTTCGCGGCCGCCTGCTATATGGAGCTCGGCAAGCTTCCGTTCGATCAGGCCGAAGCCGAGCAGGAGCTCCAGGAGGGCCCGCTCGCCGAGCTCTCCGGCCCGTCCCTGGCCATGATGAAGCTCGCCATGGGCATGAAGCAGGTCGTGGTCGTCGCTTGGTTCACCTCCATCTTCATCCCCTGGGGAGAGCCCGCGACCATCGGCGTCACCGCTCTCGTGGGCGCCGTCGTCTTCCTTGTCAAGTGCCTGGTCGATTTCGTTGTCTGCGGCGTGCTCGAGAACTCCGTTTCCCGTTCGCGCTTCAAGGTGCTCGGTAACCAGACCTGGGCCGTCGTCGGCATCGCGGTCCTCGCGTTCGTCTTCGTCGTCGTAGGCGTGTAGGGAGAAGGGAGAAACTATGTCAATCGAATCGAGCTTGTCCCTCTTTGCCATGGTGGCGATCGCCGTCCCCATGCTGGGCTCCCTGCTCATCGTCATGCTGCCGCGTCCCTACGCTAAATGGATCTGCGCCTTTGCCGGCGGCATCGCCACGGTCGCTTCCGTTGGCTTGGCCGCGACGTTTGCCGGAAACGGCATGAACGCGGTCGATGTAACCTGGGCGAGTATGGGCCAGACCTTGGTCATGGGCTTCATATTCGACCGGATGAGCACGCTGCTCGCACCCGCGTTCGTCGCTATCGGCCTGCTCGTCGTCATCTATTCGTTCCCGTACATGAGCGATAAGAATAAGGAGCATCCCGACGCGCCCCGTCGTCGCTTCTACGTGTACTTCTCCACGTTCATCGGCGCCATGGCCGGTCTCGCCTACAGCTCCACCATCGTCGGCCAGCTCGTTTTCTTCGAGATCACCGGTGTGTGCTCCTGGGGCCTCATCAGCTACTACATGACGCCCACGGCCAAGAAGGCCGGTATGAAGGCGCTCATCATCACCCATATCGGCGCTCTGGGACTCTACATCGGCGCGGCCTTCCTGTTCGCCGGAACCGGCACGTTCGCGCTGAGCGCGATCTCCCAGCTCGATTCCGGTATGAAGACCGTCGTGCTGCTGCTCATCCTGTTCGCTGCTTGGGCCAAGTCCGCCCAGTTCCCGCTCTACATGTGGCTGCCCTCCGCAATGGAGGCCCCCACGCCCGTTTCCGCCTACCTTCATGGCGCGTCCATGGTGAAGGTCGGCGTGTGCGTGTTCGCCCGCGCTCTTGCGAGCGCCGGCGATATTCCCGAGATCGTCGGTTGGGTCGCCATCATCGACGCCGTCGTGACCATGCTCTTCGGCTTCCTCATGTACCTGCCCCAGAAGGATATGAAGCGCCTGCTCGCCTTCTCGACGATCGCGCAGCTCGCCTACGTGTTCTTTGGCCTGGGCCTCTCCGTGTTCGGAAGCCAGATGGCGTTTAACGGCGCCGTCGAGCACATCTTCAACCACGCGTTCACCAAGACCCTGTTCTTCCTCATCGCTGGCTCTCTCAGCTTCACGCTGGGAACCCGTATGCTGCCCAAGATCCAGGGCCTCATGAAGAAGTACCCGGTCACGGGCGTGGGCTTTGCGGTCGCCGCGACCGCTATCGCCGGCGTGCCCCCCATGAGCACGTTCTTTTCCAAGTTCCAGATCATTTCCGGTGGCTTCGCGGTTGGTGCTACCAACACGGTCATCTTTGTCCTCGTGTGCGTCATGGTCGTCGAGACCGTCGCCACCTTCGCATGGTTCCTGCGTTGGATGGGTAAGGTCCTGCCCGGTGAGCCGAGCGAGACCGTGGCCGCCGGCCAGCCCCTTCCGCGCGCCATGGCGTTCGTGTTCGTCGTCCTCATGATCATGGTCGTCGTCGCCGGTCCTCTGTCCTCTAGTTGGATGGGTTAGGAGGTAGGACATGGGTTATTCGTTAGTCAATATCCTGGGCGGTCTTCTGATCGTGACCTCCACCATGGTGGTCGTCTCGAAGACCATCCCGTCCGCCATCAAGTGGTACGCGATCCAGTCGGTTGTCCTGGTGGGCGTGCTGCTCACCCTGGGCCTCACCACCGGTGCCACCGAGCTTCTCATGTGGGCCGCGTCGGCCTTCGTCACCAAGGTGATCCTCGTTCCGTTCATTCTCAACCGTGCCTACAAGAAGATGGGTTCGCCTGCCGATAGCACGCTGACCTCCTCCATCAAGCCGGCCTGGACCATCATCCTCACCGGTCTGGAGGTGGCCGTCTGCTTCGCGGTGGTCACGCGCCTGAGCCTGCCCACCGCCGAGGTGGCCACTCCGGCCCTCGCCATCAGCTTCGCGCACTTCTTCGTCGGCCTCACGTGCATCATCTCCCAGCGCAACATCCTCAAGCAGATCTTCGGGTACTGCCTTATGGAGAACGGTAGCCACGTGACGCTCGCTCTGCTCGCGCCCACGGCCCCCGAGATCATCGAGATCGGCATCGCCACCGACGCCATCTTCGCCGTCATCATCATGTCCGCCGTCGTCGTGAGGATTTGGAACGACACCAAGTCGCTCGACTCCCACGACCTGACCGAATTGAAGGGGTAGGCCATGGATGTTTCAATGCTGACGGTCGCCCTGCTCGCTTGTCCTCTCGTGTTCTCCCTGATTATGGCTGCGCTCCCCAAGACGACGTCCTACAACGTCTTCGCGGGGCTCAACACCATCTCCGTCGCGGCGACCCTTGTCCTTTCGGTCGTCACCGCGGGAACCATGCTCTCGAGCGGGCAGAATATCGACGCTTTGGGCCTGTGGCTCCATCTCGATTCGCTCTCGTCGATCTTCGTCCTTCTGGTAGGCATCATCGGGTTCATCACCGGCGTGTACTCCATCTCCTATATCAAGATCGATATCGAGGAGAAGACCATGCCGGCCGAGCGCACCAAGCAATACTACGCGCTGTTCAGCCTGTTCGTCTTCACGATGCTGCTCGCCTGCCTGTCCAACAACATCATCCTCACCTGGGCGGCGGTCGAGGCCACTACGCTGTCGACCGTGTTCCTCGTGGGCATCTACAAGAACAAGCAGGCGCTCGAGGCGTCTTGGAAGTACGCGATGGTCTGCACCGCCGGTGTGGCCTTCGGCCTGTTCGGCACGCTGCTCATCTACGCGAACGCCGCCGATATCATGCCCAACGCGCATGAGGCCGCCTTCCTCACCTCCATCATGCCCTACGCCGACCAGTTCGACCCGATGCTCGTGCGCCTCGCGTTCGCGTTCATCGTCATCGGCTTCGGCACCAAGGCGGGCCTGTTCCCCATGCACACCTGGCTGCCCGACGCGCACTCCCAGGCTCCGAGCCCGGTCTCCGCGCTGCTCTCGGGCGTGCTGCTCAAGTGCGCCATGCTGGTGATCATCCGCTTCTACTCCCTGTCCATCATCACGGTGGGCGACACCTATCCGCGAACGCTCCTGCTCATCCTGGGCACGCTGTCCATCCTGGTGGCTGCCCTGTGCATCTTCAAGCAGGACGATATCAAGCGCCGCTTCGCGTACTCCTCCGTCGACAACGTCGGCGTGGTCGCGCTGTGCCTGGGTATCGGTGGCCCGCTCGGTATCGCCGCCTGCCTGCTGCACTGCATCTTCCACGGCTTCACGAAGGCGCTCGCCTTCTGCATGGCCGGTAACATCCAGCACATCTACCACACCCGCGACCTGAACAAGATCAAGGGCGTCGTCGAGATCGCTCCCGTCACGGCAGCGCTCACCATCATCGCCCTGCTCGCGCTCGCCGCCTTCCCGCCGTTCGCCCTGTTCATCTCCGAGTTCCTCACCTTCGTGGCCGGTGTTCAGTCCGGTCCCATCTGGGTGGTCGTGCTCGTGGCCATCGGCCTCACCGGCGTGTACTTCGCCCTTACCGGCATCGCGCTCAAGTCCATCTTCGGCAAGGCGCCCGAGGGCATGAAGCGCCACGAGGTGCCCGCCCTCATGATCATCCCCGAGATCGCCCTCGCGATCGTGGTCATGTGGTTCGGTATCGCCACCCCGGTCGCCATCACGAGCGGCGTCGAGGATGCAACGTCCGTCGTTTTGAACCAGAGCGTCGAAGAGCTCCACGAGGCCCCTCTCTACCGCATGGTGTTCAGTTCCCAGACCAAGACAAGTGAGGTGAATTAGCACCATGGCAGAACCTGAAAAGAAGGACTACGCTCGTCGCTGCGAAAGCCACGTCGAGGCCCTGCGTGCTGCAGTGCCGGGCGCTATCGAGAAGGTCGAATGGCAGTGCGAGGACCAGCTGACGATTACCGTCAAGCAGGACAAGCTGCCCGAGGCCGTCCACTACCTGTATTACGAGCGCTACGGCTGGATTCCTGTGATTGTCGGCAACGACGAGCGCAGCCTGTGCGGCCGTTACGCCGTGTACTACGTCATCTCCATGGAGGGGGAGGACCCCGGCTGGGTTACCGTGCGTGCCGAGGTCGACCCCGCCAAGATGACGTTCCCGTCCGTGACGCCGTTCGTCCCCGCCTGCGTGTGGGGCGAGCGCGAGCTGCGCGATATGTTTGGCCTGATTCCCGAGGGTCTGCCCGACCGCCGTCGCCTGGTGCTTCCCGACGATTGGCCCAGCGGGCTGTACCCGTTGCGCAAGGATTCGATGGATTACCGTTTCCGCCCCGCCCCCGCGAGCGACATGGAAAACTACGAATTCCTGGCCGACACCAAGGGCAAGGAGACTACGCTCGTCCCCATGGGACCGCTGCACATCACCTCCGACGAGCCCGGCCACTTCCGCCTGTTCGTGGAGGGCGAGACGATCGTCGATGCCGACTACCGCCTGTTCTACGTGCATCGCGGTATGGAGAAGGTCGCCGAGACGCGCCTGAACTATGATGCCGTGACGTTCCTTGCCGACCGCATCTGCGGCATCTGCGGCTGCGCCCACTCGGTGGCCTATGCCGAGGCCGTCGAGCGCGCCCAGGGCATTCATGTCCCGCCGCGCGCCCAGTACATCCGCGCCATCATGCTCGAGGTCGAGCGCCTGCACTCGCATCTGCTCAACATTGGCCTGGCGTCGCACTACACGGGCTTCGACTCCGGCTTCCAACAGTTCTTCCGCGTCCGCGAGAAGTCCATGGACCTGGCCGAGAAGCTCTCCGGTCACCGCAAGACCTACGGCCTCAACGTGATCGGCGGCGTGCGTCGCGACATTTTGGCCGAGCAGAAGCTCTCCACGCTCACGACCATCCACCAGCTGCGCTCCGAGGTTCAAGAGCTCGTCGACGTGCTGCTCTCCACGCCCAACTTCATTGAGCGTACGAGCGGCATCGGCATCTTGGACCGCAAGATCGCACGTGACTTCTCGCCGGTCGGCCCGCTCATGCGTGGCTCGGGCTATGCCCGCGACGTGCGCTTTGACCATCCCTTCGACGGCTACGCCGATCCGGACGTCCAAAAGATGCACGCCGCCACGGCCGACACCTGCGACGCCTTCGGCCGTACCGCCGTGCGTATCCAGGAGGTCTACGATTCGATCGACATGATCGAGACCATGCTCGAGAACTGCCCGTCGGGCCCCATCCTTACAACGGATTGGGAGTACACCCCGCACAAGTACGCCATCGGTGCCACCGAGGCGCCGCGCGGCGAGGACGTGCACTGGGCGATGCTCGGCAACAACCAGAAGTGCTACCGCTGGCGCGCCAAGGCCGCCACGTACAGCAACTGGCCGGTCCTGCGCTACATGTTCCGCGGCAACACCGTGGGCGACGCGGCGCTGATCGTCGGTTCGCTGGACCCGTGCTACTCCTGCACCGACCGCGTGACGGTGACCGACGTCGCCGCCAAGCGTGACCATGTGCTCGACAAGGAGCAGTTCGAAAACGTCTGGCGCGACAAGTCGCCGCTTGCGGGCGAGGGCACCGTGGCCGCTCCGCTCGATGAGGAGGCGCTCTAATATGCTGAAGCTTTGGAAGGTTAACGCCAAGGCCGGCGACGCGACGGTCAAGTACCCGTTTGCGCCGTTCCCCACCAACAAGGACATGCGCGGCAAGCCCGAGCACGACTCAGAGCTCTGCATTGCCTGCGGCGCCTGTGGCGTGGCGTGCCCGGCCGATGCCATTCGCATGGACACCGACCTTTCGGCCGATACCATCACCTGGTCGATCGACTACGGCCGCTGCATCTTCTGCGGCCGCTGCGAGGAAGCCTGCCCCATGGAGGCCATCAAGCTCACCGAGGAGTTTGAGCTGGCCGTCATGAGCAAGGACGACCTCACCAGCAAGAGCGTCTATGCGCTCGAGCACTGCTCGCGTTGCGGCAAGCCGTTCGCCCCGCACAAGGAGATCGACTATGCCAAGCGCCTGCTGCAAAAGGCCGGCGGCATGGAGGCCGAGCAGGCCGCCCGCACCGTCGGTATGTGCCAGGAGTGCAAGCGCGAGCTCGACGCCCTGCGCGCCGCATCGGCCGTAAAGACCGGCAACGCACACGGCATGGCTGCCAACGAGACGCTTGCGTCCGGCGAGCCCCAGGGCCCCGGCATGGAGTATCTGGGCGGCCACGGCGTGAACCCGGAGTATATCGACCGCGAGCTTAACCCGATGCGCCCGAGATTCCCGCCGGTCCGGCGCCGGTCGAGGGCATCATCATGGATTTTGAAACGAAGGAGGAGTAACCATGGCCGAACCCACGCTTTTGCCCGAGCGGCTTCAGTACCGCCCGACCAAGATCGAGCTCGACGAGAGCATCGAGAAGGCCAAGGCGACCCTTCTTAAGAAGATCAAGCGCTCGGTGTACGTCTACCGCGTTGACTGCGGCGGCTGCAACGGCTGCGAGATCGAGATCTTCGGTTCCATCACGCCCGTCTTTGACGTCGAGCGCTTTGGCATCAAGGTCGTGCCCTCGCCCCGTCACGCCGACGTGCTTCTGTACACCGGCGCCGTGACGCGTGCCATGCGCATGCCGGCCCTGCGCGCCTTTGAGGCTGCACCTGATCCCAAGATCGTGGTGTCCTATGGCGCGTGCGGCTGCACCGGTGGCATCTTCTACGATAACTACTGCGTCTGGGGCGGTACGGACAAGATCTTGCCGGTCGATGTCTATATCCCCGGCTGCCCGCCCAGTCCCGCGCAGACCATCTACGGCTTTGCTATGGCACTTGGCCTGCTGGACCAAAAGCTCCATGCCGAGACCACGGTGGAGGCCGCCGGCGAGCAGGCCGATATCCTGCACCCTGGCGTGCCGTACAAGCTGCGCGTTGCCATCGAGCGCGAGGCTCGCGCCATGAGCGGCTACCGTTACGGCCGCGACCTGGCCAACGAGTTTATGGATACGCTCGAGGGCGCGCCCAAGGGCGATATTCGCGGTGCCATGGCGCTGCTCATCGACAAGCAAGATGATCCGCGCCGCGTCGAGGTGTACTCGGCGCTGCAGGATCTGGTGCTGGCCGGAGGTCGCTAGATGGAGCTCACGGACCGCTCTGGTTACTTTGCGGGCCCCGGCATGCTCGGCGGCTCCTTTGGCGATGCCTCGCGCGCAAGCGACGAGGCCGCCGAGGGCGTCGTCGACCCCTGCCTGGGCCACGCGCCCGACCAGGTGGTCTTCTACGAGCTCACGCGTAAGTTTGTGGAGACCGAGGAAGACGTTCCCCAGGAGGCCTGCGACGTGCTGTACTACACGCTCGCCGTGGGCCACCACACCGGCGTGCTCGACTGCTTCGAGCCGCGTCTGTCGGTGCCGGTGGATGTCTTCTATTCGCTCGTCGACGCGCTGCCGGAGGGGGAGGCCAAGACCAAGTTCGAGGCCATCCGCTCCTTTGGCGAGTGCCAGCTCGACAAGGCGGCGGTGCCGTCGCTGCTCGAGGCCTGCGATGCACTGCTCGACGAGCGCGGTTTTCGCGGGTCGGCCAAGGCCGGCATCTCGGTGTTCGACGATGACTTTGGCCTGCATGCCCAGCAGGTCGCGTTCTTAATGAAGTTTCGCGATTTGGTGGAGCGCGTGCGCGATGTGTCGGGCGTGTATCTGACGGGAAGGTTGCAGTAATGGGTCACGTTGTGGATGGACGTGTGAACGGCGCCCCGTTTGCGGGTATCGTGCTCACGGCGGGAAGCGTGCTGCGTGCCGACGATGCCGCCGGCCCCGTGCTCTCCAAAAAGATGGAAGACGCACCCATTGCTGGTTGGTACACCATCGACGGCGGCCAAACGCCCGAGGACGACATCATCGAGGTCAAGCGCGAGCGTCCGCCGCGTTTGGTTTTGGTCGATGCCGCCGACATGGCACTGCCCGTCGGCGCCATCCGCTTGCTCGACAAACGTGATGTGGCCCGTAAGTCGATGTTCACCACGCATTCGCTCCCTTTGTCGATTCTGATCGAAGAGATTGAGCAATCGTGCGAAGATATCGTCTTCATAGGGATTCAGCCGGGCGATACGGAGTTCTATAACCCCATGTCCCCGGAGGTCTTTGAGGCCGTCGACGCCGTGTACGACGCCGTGGCCGCCAACGACTTTTCCCACTTTGTCCGCTTGGGGCAGGAGCTGTAGCAGCGCTTGCCTCTGCTGAATAGGAAAGAAGTGATTGACATGGCAGATTCCAAGGCAGAATATCCCGCTCCCGATTGCCTGGCGCCCGCCGCGATCGAGGCCAAGACCGAGACCGCCGGCGTGACCAAGGCTAACCTGCCGGTCGCTAAGGCCTTTCTGTTGGCAATGTTCGCCGGTGCGTTTATCGCCTTCGGCGGCCTGTTCTTTACGGTGTTTTTGAGCGACAGCACGCTGGGCTGGGGTGCCCAGCGCGTCGTGGGCGGTCTGTGCTTTTGCCTGGGCCTGGTGCTGGTGCTAGTGTGCGGCGCCGAGCTGTTTACCGGCAATTCGCTTATGGTGTGCGCGCTCAAGAGCAAAAAGATCACCTTGGTTCAGATGCTCAAGGCTTGGGTCGTCGTATGGGTCGGTAACTTTGTCGGTGCCCTGTTCATTGTCTTTTTGGTGTACATGGCCGGCATTTACAAGCTCAACGGCGAGGCGGTCGCCAACTCCATGGTGAGCGTCGCCGCCGGCAAGGTGACGATCGACTGGGTGACGATCTTCTTCCGCGGCATCCTGTGCAACATCTTTGTGTGCCTTGCCGTGTGGATCGGTACCGCCGGCAAGACCGTGGTCGATAAGGTTGTGGGCATTCTGCTGCCCATTGCCGCCTTTGTGGCCTGCGGTTTTGAGCACTGCGTTGCCAACATGTACTTTTTGCCCATGGGTGCCGTGATGCATGCATGCGGTTATGGTGCCGACGTCGCCGGCGCCGATGCGCTCAACGCCGCGGGCATTGCGTTTAACTTGTCCGCCGCCACGCTGGGCAACATCGTGGGCGGCGCGGTCCTGATCGCGCTCGGCTACTGGTTTATCTACGCCAAGCAGTCCGAGGCGTAAGGTACCGTCTGTTTGACGTTGGGCCTCCCGCGGGGCGTTGCCGTGCGGGAGGCTTTTTGGGTCTGGGACTCGTTGCCGGGCTGTTGGCCTGTTGTGTTTGGCTTGTGAAAGGGGTAATCGAGATGGCATCTGCTGTGGAGCGTGGCGGTCGCGCCGTGGTGACCACATGCGGGGGATGCTATGCCGATTGCGCCTTTGCGGCCCACGTTGAGGATAGGCATGTGGTGGCTGAGTTGCCGGTGCCGGGGCATCCGTGCGCGGCGCGTGCCCTGTGCGCCCGCGGGCGGCATCGCCTGGCAATGCCGTTTGACGAGCGCGACCGCATCGTGCATCCCATGCGCCGCCGCCAGGATGGCTCGGGGTTCGATGTGATTTCGTGGGACGAGGCGTTCGCGCAGATTGCCGAGCGTCTTTTGGGCATTGTTGACGAGCGCGGGCCTCGTGCGCTGGGTATGACGCTCGGCGTGCCCTCGTTCGACCGCTACTGGGCGTCTCGTTTTATGCATGCGCTTGGTTCGCCCAACGTGTACGGTGCCGACGGTGCCTGCGAGGTAAGTCGACTTACCGGTTGGGAGCACAGCTTGGGCTATAGTCCCGCCTCCGACCTTGCGCACACCGATTGCATCATGTATCTGGGGCGCTCCATTGTCGATTCGTCGACGATGGGGGCCGTTGATGCGCTCAACGATGCCCGTCGACGTGGGGCTAAGATTATCGTGGTTGACCCCCGGCGCAGTGGCTCGGCTGCGCTTGCCGACCGCTGGCTGCGCGTACGTCCTGGATGCGATCTGGCGTTGCTGCTGGGTATCGCACATGTGCTGGTAGCCGAGGGCCTGTACGATCACGAGTTCGTGGACCGCTACGCCACAGGCTTTGACGAGCTGGCGCAGGCGGCCAGTGCTTGGACACCCGAGTGGGCCGAATCGATGTGCGACGTGCCGGCCGCAGAGATTGTCGCCACGGCGCGCGATCTCGCTGCCGCCGCGCCTGCCGCTGTGGTGGATGCGGGTTTTCATGGTGGCATCGGCATCGCGTATGCCAATAGCACCCAGACCGCACGCGCTATCTGCTTGGTCGATGTGCTGCTGGGCTGTATTGGACATGCGGGTGGCGCGCTCAATCCGCCCACACCGCTTTCACTGGGCGACCTCGATCCCACTCGCTTTGCGACGCCGCCGGTGCCGCGCGAGCCCAAGCTGGGGTCCGAGCGCTATCCACTGGTCGATCCGGTGCGCGGGCTGTGCACGACCATCGGTCAGTCGATTCTTGCCGGCGATTTGCGTGGGCTCATCGTCTATGCCAGTAACCCCGGTGCGGGCTATGGCAATGCACAGGCTTGGTTGGGTATTTTGCAGCAGCTCGACTTGCTTGTGACGATTGATATTCGTTGGTCCGAGACGGCGCGTGCTTCTGACTTCGTGCTGCCCGACGTGACGTATCTGGAGGCCGACCGCGGTGTGGGCACAGTCGTGGGCGCCAACGATTCGCGCGTGTTCTACCGCAACGCCGTGCTGCCCGTGCAGCATGACGGCACACGTCCCGGTCGGGAGATTTTTGCCGGTCTGGCGCAGGCGTGTGGCGTGGGCGAGTATTTCCAGTTTACGTCTGACGATCTGGCGGCTGCCCAGGTGGCGCCTTTTGGGATCGATCTGGACGAGCTCAAGGAGCGCGGCTGGGCCGATACGGGCGTGGCGCTGCCGTCGCGCACGGGTGAGCCGGTGATTCCGCTTGCCGGCGGCAAAATTGCGCTGGCAAGCGACGTATGGGAACGAGTCGGCATGGGTCGTGTGCCCAACTGGATTGCGCCCATGGTGGAGCCCAGCCCGGGGATGTTTCGCCTCATTAGCGGCAATCGACCCTTTGAATCGCATACCTCGCGCAGGCTCGCGGCAGCAGGTGCCGCCGAGGCGGGTTCCGACTTGGACGCCGTGCAGATGAATGCCGGTGTTGCCACACGCATGGGTATCGCCAATGGCGAGGTCGTCGAGCTGGTGAGCGATATGGGCCGCGACCGCGTGCGCGTGGAGACGACGCCGTATCTGCATCCGGCGTGCATCTTCACCTCGGCCGCCCCCGGCGGACGTTCGTTTGGCGCCGATGCCGATGGCGCTCAAGCCTTGGGCGTGGGCCCACTCGACCATACGCCGCTGCGCTGGGACCCGTTGACGGGTGCCGCGCTCACCCAGGAAAACGCCGTTCGCGTGGAAAAGATCGCGGCGCGCGAGGATAATAGCGATTGATTGACTCAGCCGATCGAATTGGCTGATAGTTTGACGTTCGAACGATTGATTCACCTTTGGTTTTGAAAGGCCGCACATGAGCGATAGCCAGAACATGTCCGATGAGGTACGCGCCCGCCTTCGCGCTATTCCTTCCGTCAACGAGCTGCTTGCCGAGTGGCCGGTGGTGAAGGCGGCGGGGGAGACCTGTGACGCGGTGGTCCATGCTGCCGTGACGGCCGAGCTCGACGAGGAGCGCGCTGCGATTCGTGCCGGTGCCGCCCCGCGTTCCAAGCGCGACCTGGCCTCGGCCATCGAGTGGCGTGCGCATCGCTCTGCGCTGCCGAGCCTGCGCCCAGCAGTTAATGCCACGGGTGTGGTCATCCATACCAACTTGGGCCGCGCCCCGCTCGCGGAGTCGGTCGCCAAGGCCGTGGCCGAGGTTGCGCGCGGGTACAGCACGCTCGAGTACAGTGTGGACACTTGTTCGCGCGGGTCGCGCAAGGAGCACGCCGCGCAGCTGATCCGCTCGCTCACCGGTGCCGAGGACGCGCTCGTGGTCAACAACAACGCCGCCGCGGTACTGCTGGTGCTGGCGACCCATGCCGCAGGCAAGGAGGTTATCGTCAGCCGCGGCGAGCTTGTCGAGATCGGCGGCAGCTTCCGCATCCCCGATGTCATGGCGGCTTCGGGCGCCAAACTCGTCGAGGTCGGCGCCACCAACCGCACGCATTTGGACGACTATGAGCGCGCCATTACGCCCGATACGGCCATGATCCTCAAGGTCCATCCTTCCAACTATCGCATCGAGGGCTTTCACGAGGAAGTGGGCTCTCGGGAGCTTGCCGCCCTGGCCCACAAGCATGGTCTGCTGTTCTACGAGGACCAGGGTTCGGGCGCGCTTTTGCCCGATGACATTCTGGTGCGCGGCGGTGAGGAGCCCACGCCGGCTTCGGTCGCGGCAGGGCTCGATCTGGTGTCGTGCTCGGGCGATAAGCTGCTCGGTGCCGCGCAGGCAGGCATTATCATGGGCCGTCGCGATCTGGTCCAGGCTTGCGGGTCGCATCCGCTTATGCGTGCCCTGCGCCCGGGCAAGCTCGCGCTGGCGGCGCTCGAGGCCACACTGCGCATTTACATGGACGGGGCGGATGTTGCCCATCGCGAGGTGCCGGTTCTCAACATGCTCACGCTTCCGCAGGCTCATCTGGAGCGTCGCGCACGCAAGCTGCGCGATCGCATGGCCGCCGGGCTCGATAAGGCGGGTTGCCCGTGCGCCGTTGAGTTGGAGATTGTCGAGGAGTCCTCGACGCCCGGTGGCGGTTCGCTGCCTACCGTTGAGCTGCCCACGATGTGCGTGGCCGTGCGTCTTGTTGACAAGCGCCTGACAGTCGACGCGCTCAAGCGCTCGCTTGTCCAGGACTTCGACACGCCGGTCGTCACGCGAACCTCGCACGATCGCATTTTGTTTGACGTGCGCACGCTCGTTGGCGACCGCGATATCGAGACGGCGGCATCGACGCTCGTCGCGTGCGTTGAGAAGGCGATTGCTCGATGAGTGAGGTTCAAGCGCTGGTAGAGTGTCCCGTTATCGTTGGCACGGCGGGCCACGTTGACCATGGTAAGTCGGCACTGATCGAGGCATTGACCGGCAAGAATCCCGACCGTCTGGAGGTTGAGCGCCGTCGCGGTATGACCGTGGAGCTGGGCTTTGGCGAGCTGGCACTGCCGAGTGGCAAGATCGTTGGCCTGGTCGACGTGCCGGGCCACGCGCATTACTTGCGCGCCATGGTGCAGGGCGCCACGGGCATCGACGTGGCGGTGCTGGTGGTTTCGGCTGTCGAGGGCGTGATGCCGCAGACCCGCGAGCACGTGCATGTGCTGGAGCTGCTGGGCGTTACGCATATGGTGGTCGCGCTGACGATGTGCGACCTGGCCGACGCCGAGATGACCGAGCTTGCCGAGCTCGATGTCGATGACTTTTTGTCGGGTACCGTGTTTGAGGGCGCGCCGATTGTGCCCGTGTCGTCTAAGACGGGCGAGGGGATCGACGGGCTGCTTGCGGTGCTCGACGAGCAGGTAAGTGCCTGCTGGGATGCCTGCCGCGACCGTGCCGAGCGCACCGATGCCGCGCCGCGCCTGCCGATTGACCGCTGCTTTACGATTAAGGGCGTCGGCACTGTCGTAACGGGAACGCTGCACGATGCGCCGGTTGCGGTGGGCGACGAGCTGATGGCTTTGCCGTCGCGCACGGTCTGTCGCGTGCGCGGGATTCAGGTGCATGGCGATACGCCGCGCGCGCTGCCTGGTCAGCGTGTGGCGCTCAACCTAGTTGGTGACGGTGTCGCGGCGCTTGACCGTGGCGAGATGCTGGGCGTGGCGGACCGCTTTGGCCAGACGTTGCGCTTTATGATGACGTTCACCTACCTGGGCCGCGAGGGCACCAAGCCGCGCGTGCTCGAGTCGGGTGCGCGCGTGCACGTGATGGCGGGTACGGCCGAGGTCGTCGGTCGCATCATGTTCATGGAGGGCGAGGCCCCCATGGCGGTGGGCGAAACCCGTATTGTTCAGGTGCGCTTAGAAAACTCGCTGCCGCTACGTGCCGGGGACCATGTCGTGGTGCTGTCCTATTCACCCGTGATGCTTATTGGCGGCGGGCGTGTGCTGCTTTCGCGCTGCCGTCGCTCGCGCGAGCTTTCCGAAGGGGAGCGTTCGCTGTATGCGGCGCTCGAGTCCGGCGATATCGCGGGCGGTGTGGGCGCTTGGCTGGCGCTGCAGACGCTGCCGGTTACGGCGGTTGATGCTGCCGAGGCTTTGGACCTTGGTGTCGATGAGGTCGATGCCGCACTGCGTGGGTTGGTGGCGCAGGGCTCCGTTCGCAAGCTTGCCGCGGGTGACGCGGACCTCTTGGCGGACGCTGCGGTGCTCGACGCCGCGATGGATGCACTGGCGGCGACCCTGTCAGCCATGCACGCGGCGGCTCCCAAGGAGACGGGCTTTACGCCCGGCGCCGTTGCCCATGCTGCGTGGCCTGCCGCTGATGAAGGCGTTGCCGCGGCTCTGATTGCCGAGGGCTGTTCGCGCGGCGTGTGCGCCGCCGAGGGCGCCGAGGTATTCGATCCGCATTCGGCCGCCGCGGCGGCACGCGTGGTGCGAGAGGCTTGCGAGCGGATCGTCGCGCTTCTTGACGAGGCCGGGCTGGATGCACCGGCTCTTCCCGAGGTGGGCGAACAACTGCAGCTCGGTCGCGACACCATGACGCGTGCCCTGCGCGAGCTTTCGCTCAACCGCTCGATCGTTAAGGTCGAACGCGACGTTGCCCTGTCCGCTGCTGCCGAGGCCCATGCGCGTGAGCTCGTCGCCGCCGCCATTGAGGCGGCCGGCGGCGCTGCCACCACGAGCGTGCTGCGCGAGGCCCTGGGCGTGTCGCGCAAACGCGCCATCAGCATCTTAGAGCACCTGGATGCCGTGCGCTTTACGGTGCTCGACAAGGATGCCGGCGGCCTGCGCTCCCTGCGCTAGGCCGGTCACCTGCCCCCGTCTCCTCTGTTGCGGTGAAATAGTTCCTAGTTGGGGGCTTTGGCAGCAAAAACAGGAACTATTCCACCGCAACTTCTTGCTCGTCTTTTTGGGATGGAGCCGTTTCGGTTTGGTAAAATACCGGCGCACTTGGGAACGGATGGGCTCCGGTGGGCTCCGCGGTCCTCAAAACCGTTGCGAGGCGTGCAAAACGTCTTGGATGTGTTCGATTCACATACGTTCCCGCCATACGCTACCAGCGCTTTTGTGCTCGCGGTCTTGCTGCGTGCCGCAAAGGCGCTGTTTTATTTTTGCATGAGCTTTTCGTAGCGCCGCTATTTCGGCGGCTGTATTTAGCTTCGTGCACCGGGTTTCGAGCATGCCGATGGGGGTGTTTTGCCGTATGACTACCGTAAGACGAGCCGATCTTTCTTGCGTCGTCCAAGCGGGCGGGCTGTCGTCGCGCATGGGTTGCGACAAGGCGCGGATGTTGTTTTGCGGCGAGCCGCTCATCGAACGCGTGCTGGGTCGGCTGGCGCAAGTTGCCGGCGAATTGGTCGTGACGACCTCGCGTCCCAGCGAGCTTGCCTATCTTGAGGAGCTCGCATTTGGCGGTCTTGTGCCGCGCGTGGTAACGGACCTTGAAGGGTCGGCGGGCGCCATGCGTGGCATCGCGAGCTCGCTGGCTGCCGCTCGGTTGCCCCTCGCGGCGATCGTCGCCTGCGATATGCCGTTCGTCTCGCCAGAACTGATCGGCGCGCTTTCTGATCGGGTCAAGGAAGGCCCGCTCGATGTGTGCGTCCCGCGCGAGGAGCGGGGGATTGAGCCGCTGTGCGCCGTGTGGCGCCGCCAAGCTTGCGCGCCGGTTGCCCGTGAGTTGCTCGACCGGGACCGCCAACGCATCCGCTGTTTGATCGACCAGGTCCATGCCGGCTATCTGGATGAGCCCCAGATTGTCGAGGTTGCCGGTTCCACGCTCTGCTTCGAGAACGTCAATACGCCCGAGGAGTTTGCGGCGGCCGAGTTACTCGCCTAGACGATTGGAGTTGCCATGTCTCACGATATTTGTCCCGACACGGGAGAAACTTGCACTTGCGACGGGTCCGAACCCTGTACCTGCGGTTGCGGTGGCTGTGGACATACTGCGGAAGAGGAAGCGGCCGCCGCGGCGTATCGCGATGCACACCGCGAAGGCCCGTCCGGTGATGCTCTCGACCATGAACGCAAGATCATCGTTTCGTTCGATAGCACCTTCGATGTGATGGAATGCGAGCAGCTGTGCCTTGCCGCCGGTGTGCCCGGGCGCATCATGCCGCTGCCCGGCTCCATCACCGCCGGCTGCGGGCTGTGCTGGGCCATGCCGTTCTCGGGCGATGCCCTTGCCGCTTTCCGCGGCGCCACCGAGGGTCGCGTAACCCCTGCCGACTACCACCAGCTCGTCCTCTAATCACCAAAACCACCACAAAGGTGCCTGTCCCCAATGTGGTGGTTTGGAACACGTGGACGAAACAGGTTTGAAACACGGGTTTTGCACGTCAGGTGCTCAAAAACGCCTCTACCTGCATCGTAATCAAAACGAAACATCTGCTCGTTGGCTTATGCGAAACTTTGCTGCAATAGTGCGATATTATCCATACTCGATAAAGTTCGCGGCGCATAGGGTGCCGCGACCAACATTTTTCGTTTCCCATCATTGGAGGAAGCATGAGCTACACGCAGAAAGTTCTCGAAGAGCTCAAGGCCCGCTATCCCGAGCAGCCTGAGTTCATCCAGGCCGCGACCGAGATCCTCGGCACCATCCAGCCGGCGCTCGACGCCCACCCCGAGTACGAGGAGGCCGCCCTGCTGGAGCGCCTCGTCGAGCCCGAGCGCATCGTCATGTTCCGTGTTCCCTGGGTCGACGACCAGGGCAAGGTCCAGGTCAACCGCGGTTACCGCGTCGAGTTCAACTCTGCCATTGGACCCTACAAGGGCGGCCTGCGCTTTAACCCGACGGTCACCCTGGGCATGCTCAAGTTCCTGGGCCTGGAGCAGATCCTCAAGAACAGCCTGACCACCCTTCCCATGGGCGGCGGCAAGGGCGGTTCCGACTTTGACCCCAAGGGCAAGTCCAACAACGAGATCATGCACTTCTGCCAGTCCTTCATGACCGAGCTCTATCGCCACATTGGCCCCAACACCGACGTTCCCGCCGGCGACCTGGGCGTTGGCGGCCGCGAGGTTGCCTACCTGTTCGGTCAGTACAAGCGCCTGACCAACGAGTGGACCGGCGTCCTTACCGGCAAGGGCCTCTCCTTTGGCGGCTCGCTCGCCCGTACCGAGGCCACCGGTTACGGTCTGGTCTACTTTGTGGACGAGTACCTCAAGAGCCGCGGCGACTCCTTCGAGGGCAAGAACGTCGTCGTTCACGGCTCCGGTAACGTCGCCATCTACGCGGTCCAGAAGGTCGCCCAGCTCGGCGGCAAGGTGCTCGCCTGCTCCGACACCCATGGCTGGGTCGAGGATCCCGACGGCATCGACTACACCGTGCTCGAGCATGTCTACAACAAGAAGCGCTCCGGACACGACAAGGGCGTTACGCTCGCTATGTACGTCGACGAGAAGCCCAATGCCACGTGGCATGAGGGCGACGGCCGCGGCGTGTGGCAGCTGCCCTGCGATATCGCGCTGCCCTGTGCTCGCGAGAACACGCTGCTGCTCGAGGACGCCCAGGCGCTCGTCGCCAACGGCTGCAAGGTGGTCGGCGAGGGCGCGAACATGCCCACGACCATCGAGGCTACGACCTACTTCCAGAAGAACGGCGTCGCCTTTATGCCCGGTAAGGCTGCCAACGCCGGCGGCGTGCTCGTGTCCGGCCTGGAGATGAGCCAGAACGCCGAGCACCTGTCTTGGACCTTCGAGGAGGTCGACGGCAAGCTCGAGCAGCTCATGCGCGGCATGTTCCACAACGTGGACGACACCGCCAAGGAGTACGGCGAGGAGGGCAACTTCGTCATGGGTGCCAATATCGCCGGCTTCCTGAAGGTCGCCGACGCCATGCTCGCCCAGGGCGTCTGCTAAATCTTCGCTCGACATAGCATGTGATGAGGCTCCCAGCTATCTGGCTGGGAGCCTTTTCTATCCCGGAGGACTCCTCATAACTTGCGGTGAAATACGGACTGTTTAGCGCCCCAGAACGGCTAATCAGTCCGTATATCACCGCAAGTTATGGATGGGTGGGTGGATTTTGTCCTAAAACGGTGTGCGGCCCCT
Organism: uncultured Collinsella sp.; assembly: GCA_902496455.1. Classification (GTDB taxonomy): domain Bacteria; phylum Actinomycetota; class Coriobacteriia; order Coriobacteriales; family Coriobacteriaceae; genus Collinsella. Next base: position 13,543 of record CABVAY010000007.1, on the reverse strand, counting down.
CGTTTGGTACACTTAAAAATACTGGACAAGTGAAGAGATGGGGGAGAACGTGCTCAAGTTCGGTACCTACGTCCGTGTTGGAAACGCGGCCGAAGCCTATGAGCTCTTACAGAAGAACCGCAACAACAAGATTGTGGGAGGCGGCATCTGGATGCGCCTGGGTTCGCGTCGCGTGGCGACGGCGATTGACCTTTCGGCCTGCGGACTCGATCAGATCGAGGAGACCGAGACCGAGTTTCGCATCGGTGCCATGTGCACCCTGCGCCAGATCGAGCGCCATACCGGGCTCAACGCGCTTGTCAACCATGTCTTTGAGTTCGCCGTCCACGATATTGTAGGCGTGCAGCTGCGCAATACCGCCACGGTGGGCGGCAGCATCTACGGCCGCTTTGGTTTTTCGGACGTGCTCTCGGCCTTTTTGGCGCTCGATTCCTATGTTGAGCTGACGGGCGCCGGCCGCGTGCCGCTCGCGGAGTTCGTGGACATGGGCTACGTACGTGACGTGATCGAGCGCGTCGTGGTCGTCAAGCACGATTACCGTGCGAGCTACGAGGCCGTGCGCAAGGCCGCGACCGACTTCCCCTCGCTGAACGTTACCGCCGCCTGGTGGGACGGCTCCTGGCACGTCACCGTGGGCGCCCGCCCGCTGCGCGCGACCTTGCTGCAGGGCGAGGCATCTGGCCTCACCAGCGAGCAGCCTTCCGAGGACGAGCTTCGCGCCCTTGCCGCATCCGTGCGTTCCCTGAGCTACGGCACCAACCTTTGGGGCTCGGCCGACTACCGTCGCCGCATCTCGGCCCCGCTCGCCATCCAGGCCGTGCGCCGCGCCGCCGGCATCGAGCTTTCTGCCGCGCTTGCCCGCGAGCTCGAGACCGTGCAGGTCCCCAAGTTTGCCACGGACGAGTATTCCTGCCGCCGCGTGCCCGGCGTCGATTCTAGCGAGGTGCGCTAATGGCTGCCAAACTCATCGATCTTTCCTTTACGCTCAACGACCGCAAGGTCAAGGTTCAGATTGCCCCCGATACCATGCTCTTTGCGCTGTTGCGCGAGCAGGGCTGCGCGTCGGTGCGCTGCGCCTGCGAGACCACCAACTGCGGCCTGTGCACGGTGTGGCTCCCGCCGCTCGCGTCGAGGGCCACACCATCACCACGCTCGAGGGCCTCAAAGCCGAGTCTGAGGCGCTGGCCCGTGCGATGGCTGCCGAAGGCGCCGAGCAGTGCGGTTTTTGCGCCCCCGGCCTTATCATGAACGTGCTGGCGCTTGCCCGCGCCGCCAAGGAGGACCCGAGCCTCGTCGCCACGCGCGAGGAGCTCTCGCGCCAGCTCGCCGGCAACCTCTGCCGTTGCAGTGGCTACGAAAGCCAGCTGCGCGCCATTGTGCGCTTCCTCAACGAGTCCGGCGTGCAGGTTGGCTTTGAGATGCCCGAGCTGCCCGTCAACGAGACGAGCTCCGACGGTGTCGCGTACAAGCAGATCACCAAGAAGCAGCCCAAGAAGGACTCGAAGGCCCTGCTCGAGGGTCGTCCCGTCTACACGGGCGACATGGTGCCCGCCGGCGCCCTGATCGTCAAGCTCAAGCGCAGCCCCTATGCCCGCGCCAAGATCCGTTCCATCGATACGTCGCGCGCCCTGAAGGTGCCCGGTGTGGTGGGCGTCTACACCTACGAGGACGTGCCCAAGCGCCGCTTTACCATCGCCGGCCAGAGCTATCCGCAGCCGAGTCCCTACGACCGCCTGATTCTCGAGAACCTCGTCCGTTACCAAAACGAGGAGGTGGCGATCGTCGCCGCCGAGACTGAGGAGGCCGCCGACAAGGCGCTCAAGCTCATCAAGGTCGACTATGAGGTGCTCGAGCCGCTGCTCGACTTTACCCAGGCGCTCGATAACGACATCGTGGTCCACCCCGAGGGCGACGTGACCTTTATGTTCCCGCAGGGCGGCGACGTGTCCCGCAACCTGGTGTGCAGCGGTACCAGCGATTTTGGCAACCTTGACGAGGCGTTCGCCCAGAGCGACATCGTGTTCACCCGCACCTACACCAGCCAGGCCACGCAGACCGCGCCCATGGAAACCTTCCGCGCCTTCGCGACGACCGACGCGTTTGGGCGTATCTCGGTGACCACCTCCACGCAGGTGCCCTTCCACGTGCGCCGCATGGTCGCGCAGTCGCTCGATATCCCGCAGTCGCAGGTGCAGGTCATTAAGCCGCGCATCGGCGGCGGCTTTGGCTCCAAGCAGACGGGCTGCTGCGAGATCTTCGTGGCGTTCGTGACCCAGCAGATCGGCCGTCCGAGCTACTGCTGCTACACCCGTGAGGAGACCATCACCGCGGGCAACTCGCGCCATCAGATGCAGATGACCGTCAAGCTGGGTGCCATGAACGACGGCACCATCACGGCCATCGACTTGCATACGCTGTCCAACGCCGGCGCGTATGGCGAGCATGCCACCACGACGATCGGCCTTTCGGGCCACAAGAGCCTGCCCATCTACAACCATGTGAAGGCGAGCCGCTTTAGCTGGGACGCCGTCTACACCAATACCAACCGCGGCGGTGCGTATCGCGGCTACGGTGCCACCCAGGGCCAGTTTGCCGTGGAGAGTGCCGTCAACGAGCTCGCCGACATGCTGCACATGGATCCCGCCGACCTGCGTCTTAAGAACATGGTTCACGAGGGCGAGATTATGCCGCAGTACTACAACGAAAAGCTCAACGCCTGCGCGCTCGACCGCTGCCTGCTGCGCGCGATGGACATGATCGGTTGGCGCGACAAGCCGCTGGCCGTCGACCTGGGCGACCGCGTGCGTGCCCTGGGCTGTGCGCTCACCATGCAGGGCTCGGGCATTTCTAACGTGGATATCGCCGGCATCGACATGCGCCTGGAAGAGGACGGCTTCATTACCATCGGCACCGGCGCCACCGATAACGGCATGGGCGTCGATACGATCCTGGCGCAGATTGCCGCCGAGGAGCTGGGCGTTGAAAGCTCGCTCATTGTGGTGCGCGGCGTGGACACCGACGTGTCGCCGTTCGACGCCGGCTCGTACGCGAGCTCGGGCACGTACGTGACGGGCCTGGCAGCCAAGAACGCCGCGACGGAGCTGCGCGAGAAAATTTGCGCCAAGGCCGCCCAGATGTGGGACGTGGACGCCGCCGATGTGGTCTTTGATGGCCAGTACGTGCGTCTGTCCGACGAGCGTGCCGCGCGTGAGCAGAACCGCTACCTCACGCTGCGCGACTTTGCCAACCTGTGCGTCAAGAACATCGCAGGCGGCGACGCGCTCACCTCGCATGCCTCTGCCTGCCTGCCCGTTTCGCCCCCGCCGTTTATGGCCGGCATTGCCGAGGTCGAGGTCGACAAGGCCACCGGCAAGGTGACTGTGGTGGACTACGCGGCGGCTGTGGACTGCGGCACCGTGATCAACGAGGCGCTCGCGCGCGTCCAGGCCGAGGGCGGCATTGCCCAGGGTATCGGCCACGCGCTCTACGAAATCGTCGAGCATGATGAGCGCGGCCGCCTGCGCACCGGCAACTTTATGAGCTACAAGCTGCCCACGCGCCTGGATATCGGCAGTATTCGCGTGGCCTTTGAGCCGAGCTACGAGCCGACGGGCCCGTTTGGCGCCAAGTCGATCGGTGAGGTCGTCATCAACACGCCGCTCGCCGCCGTGGCCTCGGCCGTGGCACACGCCACCGGCCACCAGGTTCGCTCGCTGCCGATCACGCCCGAGAAGGCCCTGCTGGGGGAGTAACAGGTCAGCGAACAAGTCGTAATTGGCGGGGCGGGGCAACTCGTCCCGCCTTTTGCACTCGTGGTGAGGTCGTGAGCTTGTAAAAGGTGTGCGTGCGCTTGCCGTTCGTATCTGCTATCATTCCTAGTCTGTGCGCTCATGCGGGCGTGGCGGAATTGGTAGACGCGCCAGATTTAGGTTCTGGTGGGATTCCCGTGAAGGTTCGAGTCCTTTCGCCCGCACCAACGCATCTGCGTCGGCTTCGGCCGTCGCGACTCTTTGTTGCATAAAGGTACCAGCACCTCAGATAAGCTGGGCAGTATGAGGAGGAACGTGTTGAACATCACCGCTTCTGACGTCAAGGACGCCAAGCTCACCGCTACGGTCACCATCCCGGCCGCCGACGTCGACGCCGCGATCAAGAAGGCCTACAAGGATACCGCCAAGAAGTACCGCTTCCCGGGCTTCCGCGCCGGTAAGGCTCCCCGTCCGGTCATCGACTCCGCTCTTGGCGCCGAGGCTACCCTCGCTCAGGCCACCAACGACCTGATCGCCGCCAACGAGCCCGCCGTCCTCAACGAGCTGGACATCGTCCCCACCAAGAACGGTGACTACAAGGAGCTCGACCTCGCCAAGGATCACGAGGACTACACCTACACCGTCGAGTTCTCCCTGCGTCCTGCTGCCGAGCTCTCCTCCTTCGGCGCCGTCGAGATCGAGATGCCCCCTGCGGAGGTCACCGAGTCCGAGATCAACAACCAGGTCGAGATGCTCCTCAACTACCGTGCCACCTTCGAGGACGTCGAGGGTCGCGCCGTCGAGGCTGACGACTATGTGACCGTCGACCTCAAGGCCGTCGAGAACGCCGACAACTTTGCCGCCGAGGGCCGCATGCTCATCGCCGGTAGCGACAGCAACCCCAAGGAGTTCAACGAGGCCCTGATCGGCGCTAACGTTGACGACGTCAAGACCGTCACCTGGACCGACGAGGTCGAGGAGGGCGAGGAGGCCGAGACCCACACCGTCGAGGTCACCGTCAAGGGCATCAAGGTCCGCAACACCCCCGAGCTCACCGACGAGCTCGTCAAGTCCGACTTCGGCTTCGACAGCATCGACGCTATGCGCGACGCCATCAAGATCGAGATCGAGCAGGACAAGGCTTCCCGCCTCCCGGCCGAGAAGGAGAACCGTTGCGTCTCCGCTCTCGCCGAGCGCCTGCAGCTCGACGAGATGGACGCCGACTACGAGCAGTCCGTCTTTGAGGAGCTTGGCCAGAACTTCCTGTCCAACCTCGCTGCCCGCGGCATGACCCTGGACACCTGGCTGCCCGCTTCCGGTCTGACCATGGAGCAGTTCATCGGCGACCTGCACAAGCAGGCCAACGACGTTGCCCGTGAGTCCCTGGCTCTGGACGCCCTCGCCCGCGAGCTCAAGATTGAGGTTACCGAGGACGACGTCAACGCCGAGTTCGAGAAGGCCGGCGTCAAGGACGTCGAGGCTTCCAAGGCCGAGTTCATCGCCGATGGACGCATGCCTGCCGTCCGCGAGTCCATCCGTCGCTCCAAGGCCGTCGACCACCTGGTCGAGAACGCCAAGGTGACCGAGGTCGACGAGACCGCCAAGGACGCCGAGTAATTCTCGCCACCTTTCCCGCGAGCGCATGCAGGCGCCCGTGATGGGGTAAAGTTATAAACCGGTCATTCGGTTGCTTCGTACGGTGCCAGCCAATGCATAGCATGCGGGCACCGTACGTTTATCTAGAACCAATTTGGTCCGCAAGAGAGAAATGGAGATGCGTATGATCGCTAAGTTCGATTCCGCCCTCGTGCCATACGTTATCGAGCAGACGCCGCGCGGCGAGCGCAGCTACGATATCTATTCGCGCCTGCTCAACGACCGCATCATCTTCTTGGGCGAGGAGATCAACTCCGTCAGCGCCAACCTGGTCGTTGCCCAGCTGCTGCATCTTGAGAGCCAGGATGCCGAGAAGGATATCTCGCTCTACATCAATTCGCCCGGTGGCGAGGTCTACTCCGGCCTGGCGATTCTGGATACCATGAACTTTATCAAGCCGCAGGTCTCCACCATTTGCGTCGGTATGGCCGCGTCTATGGCCGCCGTGCTGCTTTCGGCCGGCGCCAAGGGCAAGCGCTTCTGCCTGCCGCACTCCAAGGTCATGATTCACCAGCCCAGTGGCGGTGCCCAGGGTCAGCAGACCGAGATCGAGATCGTGGCCGAGGAGATCAAGAAGACCCGTCGCGAGCTCAACCAGATCTTGTCCGACGCCTCGGGCCAGCCGATCGAGAAGGTCCAGGCCGATACCGAGCGCGACAACTACCTGACCGCTGCCGAGGCGCTTGACTACGGCCTGATCGACCGTATTGTCACCTCGCGCGATCTTGCCGCGAAGGACGCCTAGGATGGCCGGTAACATGCAGGACAACTTTGACGAGAACGGCAACCCCATCCGCTGCTCCTTCTGCGGAAAAGAGCAGGGTCAGGTGCGCCGCCTTGTAAAGGGCCCTACCAACATCTTTATCTGCGACGAGTGCGTTGCCGCCTGCTCCGAGATCTTGGAGGAGTCGCTGGCTTCGGACTTTATGGATGCCGCCTGCAACGGCAAGCTGCCGGGCTTCCTCAACGACCACGGTCAGGCTGCCGGGCAGCCTGCCATGGATCCCGAGGCCGAGGGCTTTGAGCTCGAGGACGACGTGCGTCAGGTCATCACGCACGTGCCGACCCCGCACGAGATCTATGACGAGCTTTCGGCCTATGTCATGGGTCAGGAAGACGCCAAGCGCGCCATGTCGGTTGCCGTGTACAACCACTACCGTCGCGTGATCGAGGGTGGCGCCGCGCTTTCGGCCTTTGACGAGGCCTCGGGTGCGGGCTCGCGGCTCGACTACGATATGGACGAGGTGGAGCTCGCCAAGTCCAACATCTTGCTGCTCGGTCCCACCGGTACCGGTAAGACCTTGCTCGCCCAGACGCTCGCGCGCATCCTCGAGGTGCCGTTTGCCATCGCCGACGCCACCGCACTCACCGAGGCCGGTTACGTGGGCGAGGACGTGGAGAACATCCTGCTCAAGCTCATCAATGCTGCCGATGGCGATATCGAGCGTGCGCAGGTCGGCATCATCTACGTGGACGAGATCGACAAGATCGCCCGCAAGGCCGAGAACCTCTCCATCACCCGCGACGTTTCGGGCGAGGGCGTTCAGCAGGCGCTGCTTAAGATCCTTGAGGGCACGGTGGCAAGCGTTCCGCCCACCGGCGGCCGCAAGCACCCCCAGCAGGAGCTGCTGCAGATCGACACGACCAATATCTTGTTTATCTGCGGCGGTGCCTTTGTGGGTCTGGACAAGATTATCGCCGATCGCGTGGGCAACAAGGGCGTGGGCTTTAACTCCGAGATCGCCGGCCCCACCTCGGTCGACGAGAACGACCTGCTGCGTCAGGTGCTCCCGCAGGACCTCAACGCCTTTGGTATGATCCCCGAGTTTGTGGGACGTACGCCCGTCGTCACCCAGACACAGGCGCTCGACGAGGACGACCTGGTGTCGATCCTGACCGAGCCAAAGAACGCCGTTGTGCGTCAGTACCGCAAGATGTTCCAGCTCGAAGACGTTGAGCTTGAGTTTGAGGACGCCGCCCTGCACGAGATTGCCCGCATGGCGCTTGCCCGCAAGACCGGCGCCCGCGGCCTGCGCTCCATCTGCGAGGACGTGCTGCAGCAGACGATGTTCGACCTCCCCAGTGAGGAGGGCGTCACCAAGGTCATCGTGACCGAAGCCTCCGTAAAGGGCGAAGAACAGCCCCAGCGTATCTACGGCTAAACCAGCCTAAAACGTGTTTGCAAATAGCCTCTGACCATCCGCGGTCGGAGGCTATTTTATAGATACGCAATAACCCCAACTACCTGTGCTATTCTGTGTGTTTGTTTAAGCCAAAGCGAAGTCAATTCAGACTGAAGTAATCGATACCTAAGGCGTGTCCGCCTGCCTGGTTTTCGTAGATTCCGCACGAGCCGAAGAGCACTTAATGTGCTCTTCGTGCGAGCCAGGACCTGACCGAGCGAAAACCAAGCAGGCGGACACGCCGGCGGGACAGGGAGAGATATATGGAAGAAATGCCCAAGAACTACGATCCGTCGACCAACGAGCCGGCGATCCTGCAGAAGTGGCTCGACGGCGGCTACTACAAGCGCCGTCAGGGCGTGGGCGACTGCACTGTCACCATTCCGCCTCCCAACGTGACCGGCAAGCTCCACATGGGTCACGCCACCGACGACTCCATCCAGGATGCCATCATCCGCATGGCCCGCATGCGCGGCAGGTCCACCCGCTGGGTGCTCGGTACCGACCACGCCGGTATCGCCACGCAGACCAAGGTCGACAAGAAGCTCAAGAGCGAGGGCATCAGCCGCCTGGAGATCGGCCGCGATAAGTTTGTCGACGCCTGCTGGGATTGGACCCACGAGTACGGCGGCATCATCGTCGAGCAGATCAAGCGTATGGGCTGCTCCGTCGACTTTGATAACGAGCGCTTTACCATGGACGAGGACTACGCCCAGGCCGTGCGCAAGGTGTTCTGCGACTGGTACCACGACGGCCTGATCTACCGCGGCAAGCGCATCGTCAACTGGTGCCCCAACTGCACCACCGCCATCTCGGACGACGAGGCCGAGTACAAGGACGAGAAGGGTCACCTGTGGCACCTGCGCTACCCGCTGACCGAGCCGGTCAACGGCCAGGACTACATCGTCGTCGCCACTACGCGCCCCGAGACCATGCTCGGCGACACGGGCGTGGCTGTCTCCCCGAAGGACCCCGAGAAGGCCGCCTTTGTGGGTAAGACCGTCAAGCTCCCCATCGTCGACCGCGAGATCCCCATCTTTGAGGATTGGCATGTCGACGCCAACTTTGGCTCCGGCTTTGTCAAGGTCACCCCGGCCCACGACCCCAACGACTACGCCATGGGTCAGGCCCACGACCTGCCGCAGATCAACATCTTTGACGAGCATGCGGTGGTCGTCGAGGGCTACGGCGAGTTTACCGGCATGACCCGCGAGGAGTGCCGCGAGGCCGTCATCAAGTGGTTTGAGGAGCACGACCTGCTCGATCACGTCGAGGATCACGATCACTCCGTCATGCACTGCTACCGTTGCGACTCCGCACTGGAGCCGTGGCTGTCCGAGCAATGGTTTGTGGCCGTCGACAAGCTCAAGGGGCCGGCGCTCGATGCCGTCAACTCCGGCAAGGTGACCTTCCACCCCGCGCGTTGGACGCAGACCTATACCACCTGGATGGAGAACCTCAAGGACTGGTGCATCAGCCGCCAGCTGTGGTGGGGCCACCGTATTCCCGTGTTCTACTGCGAGGACTGCGGCTGGGAGGATGCCCTTACCGAGGACACCGACGTGTGCCCTAAGTGCGGCGGTCATCACGTGCATCAGGACGAGAACGTGCTGGACACCTGGTTCAGCTCGCAGCTGTGGACTTTCGCCACGCAGGGCTGGCCCCAAAAGCCGGAGCTGCTCGAGGGACATCACCCCACGACGGCGCTCGTCACCGCGCGCGACATCATCGCGCTGTGGGTCGCCCGCATGGTCATGAGCTCGCTGTACTTCCTGGACGAGGTGCCGTTTAAGGACGTCGTCATCTACCCGACGATTCTTGCCAAGGACGGCAGCCGCATGTCCAAGTCCAAGGGCAACGGCGTTGACCCCATGGACCTCATTGGCATGTACGGTGCCGACGCCATGCGCTTCAACCTGCTGACGCTCTGCACCAACAACCAGGACGTTAAGTTTGACGCGAACATCGATAAGAAGACCAAGAAGCTTATCGACAGCCCGCGTACCGAGCAGGCCAAGTCGTTTGTGACCAAGATCTGGAACGCCAGCCGCTTCCTGCTTATGAACATGGAGGGCTACACGCCCGGCGAGCCTGTCGTGGAGACGCCGGCCGACGCCTGGATGTTCAGCCGTCTGGCCAAGGCCGTCAAGATGGTTACCGAGGGCATCGAGAACTACACCTTTGGCGACATGGCCCGCGGTGTTCAGCAGTTCTTCTGGAACGAGGTCTGCGACTGGTACGTCGAAGTCACCAAGGCGCGCCTGAAGGGCGAGGGCCGTCTGCAGGCGCAGCGAAACCTGATCTTTGTGCTCGATACCTCTATTCGCCTGATGCACCCGCTCATGCCGTTTGTCACCGAGGAGATCTGGGACAACATGCCGGCGAGCGTGCTCGACCTGGACGCCGAGGGCAACGTGGACCGCGCCGAGGCGCTCATGATCGCCAAGTGGCCCGAGCCCGCCGACTATGTCAAGTATGTCGACGAGGACGCCGAGCGCGCGTTTGAGCTGTGTCGCACCGTCGTTTCTGCCGCCCGCGCCACGCGTTCGCGTTATCGCTTGAGCCCCAAGGCCGAGCTCGACGTGGTCGTGCGTGCCGGTGCCGAGGATATCGAGAAGCTCGAGAGCCTGCGCTCGACCATCGAGCCGCTGGCCAATACCGCCTCGCTGGTCATGGGTACCGATGTTGAGAAGCCGGCCGCGAGCATCGCCGTGGTCGACAGCGGCGTCGAGGCCTTTGTGGTGCTCGAGGGCAAGGTTGACCTTTCGGCCGAGAAGGCGCGCCTGGAGAAGGAGATTGCCGCGGCCCAAAAGGAGCTCGCCGGCTGCGAGAAGACGCTCGCCAACGAGGGCTTTGTGGCCAAGGCCGCGCCCGCGGTGGTCCAGAAGAAGAGGGACCGTGCAGCTGAGCTCAAGGAGACCCTGGCGGCGCTGACTGCTCAGGTTGCTGACTTCTCGTAGGCGTTACTGAGGGGCGCGTCCCGATGCTTTGCTCTCCGCTGCGGACAGTCCTGCGCAAGACGGACAGCACATTAAGTGCTGTCCTTTGCGTGCGGAACTTGCGGCGAGCAAAGCATCGGGCCGCTCCTAGTTCGTTTACGTGGTTGTTTGCAACTGGTAGGTTAGGGCCACTTGGTTGTGGCCTTGTTCTCGCTGCAATCGGGTAAAGGCTGAAATTGTCAACGCGAGGGGCTCATTCTTATTGGTGGGCCTCTTTTTCTGTTATGGGAGACTTTGGGTTATGGCTAAGCGTTCTGGGTTGTATTCGGTGCCGTTTGAGGTTCCGGAGCTTTCTTTTGATGAGGCTGTTGCACTTGCGGCCGATACGGGCAAGATTGCGCGTTATTCCACGCCGCTGCTCGAGACTGTCGTCGAGATGCTCGATGAGCTTGGTCGTCCTGACGAGTTCTATGATTGCGTCCAGATAGCCGGTACCAATGGAAAGACCTCGACGACGCGATTCTCGGCTGCCATTCTTCGTGGTGAGGGCCTTAAGACGGCACTCTTTACGTCTCCTCATCTGGTGCGCTATCCCGAGCGTATGGAGATTGATGGAAAGGTCGTCTCGGACGAGGTCTTTGCCCATGGTGTCTCTGCGGCGTATGAGGCAGGTCGTCGTCTCAACGCACGTCGTGAGGCGGCGGGCCAGGAGCTTCGTTCTATTACGCCCTTCGATCTTTTGTCCGTGGCTGGTTTGACTATGTTTGCCGAGGCTTGTGTGGACGTGGCCGTGCTTGAGGTTGGCATGGGCGGACGATGGGATGCTACGAGTGCGACTGATCCCGTGGCCGTCGCCATTACGGGCATTGGACTCGACCATACGAAGGTCCTTGGCGATACCCTCGAGGCCATTGCGGGGGAGAAGGCTGCGGTTATTAAGCCTGGGCGTTTGGTTGTTTTGGGCGAGGGCACGCATGAGGCAAGCGTTCAATGCGTGATGGATGCCCGTTGCCGTGAGTGCGGCGCTGTGCCGCTCGTGGTGAGCCATACGACGACCAAACTTCCGGCACACGTGGGCGATACGGTGGAGTTTAGCTGCACCACGCCGCGCGCGATCTATACGTCGAGTATGGTCAAGCCGGCGTATCAGCCGCAGAATGCCGCGTGCGCGATTATGCTGTGCGAGGGCTATCTGGGTCGCGAGCTCGACCATGATGCGCTCGACGCTTCGCTTGCGGGCTGTCCCACGCCGGGTCGCTTTGATGTGCTGGGAACCGATCCGCTCAAGCTGATCGACGCCTGCCATAATCCCCAGAGCTGCGAGAACTTTGTGAGCGCGCTGGACGAGATCGACCCGTGCGTGGAGAATCGCCCCACGCTGCTGTGCGCCGCGCTGGCCGACAAGGACGTGGCGGGCATCGTCGACGTGCTGATTCCGGCCTTCCCGCGCGTAGTCGTGACCCAGACCGATTCCGATCGCGCCCTACCGGCAGAGGAACTCGCTGCCCTGGTGGATGCCGACAAGCTTGCGGGCGTGTACCCCAGCGTATCCGAGGCTCTCGCAGCTTTCGAAGCCGCGGACGAGCCTTTCGTAGCAGCCGGCACCATCACCCTGGCCGGCGAAGTTGCCGGCCTGCTCCGTTAACCCATCCCCCTCATCAGTTGCGGTGAAATAGTTCCTGTTTTTGGGCTCTAGCAGCCCATCCAGGAACTATTCCACCGCAACTTAGTTTGGGGGCTTGGGGACCAGGCTAGTCTAGGCGGGTCGGATCGTGGGAGTAGGCATTGAGAATCTCGACGCCAGACTCGGTCACTAGGGCCAGGTCCTCGATGCGGACGCCGGTGTGGCCGGGGAGGTAGATGCCCGGTTCGATAGAGAACGTCATGCCCGGCTCTACGACCTGCTCGTTGACGAGTGAGACATCGCCCGGCTCGTGGTCTTGCAGGCCGATCGAGTGTCCCAGGCGGTGCGTAAAGTACTGCCCATAGCCCGCATCCTCAATCACGTCGCGCGCGACGCGGTCTAGGTCGCACATACGCACGCCCGGGGCGATGAGCGCCTCGGCGGCCTCGTTGGCGCGGCGCACGATATCGTAGATGCGCGCCGTCTCCTCGTCCGGCTCGCCCCAAAAGAATGTGCGTGTCATGTCCGAGCAGTAGTTGCGGTGACGTCCGCCAATATCGAACAGCACCACGTCGCCGCGTTTGAGCACGGTATCGTCGGGCTCGTGGTGCGGGTCGCCGGCGTTGGCGCCAAAGCTCACGATGGGCGGAAAGCTAAAGTCCTCGCAGCCGTGATTGCGGTACAGACCGAGCATCTGGTCGGCAATTTCGCGCTCCGTCACGCCCTCGTGGACGAGTTTGATGGCGTCGGCCATCACAGCGTCGTTGGCGGCCGAGGACGCGCGCATCAGCTCCTGCTCGACGGCATCCTTGTGGGTGCGTGCGGCGGTGACGGCAAAGTCGCCCAGGAAAAACTCGCTGGCGGCGTGACGATCCATGAGCGGCATCAAAAAGCCGGAGCGCATGACGGTATCGATGCCGAGGGGCTTGGATGGATCGACCTCGCGAGCGATGGCGTCGGCCACGACGTCGGTATCGGTGTGATAGGCGACGCGGGCATTGTCATACTCGGGCAGCTGATGCAGGGCGTTGACCAAGATCACGGGCTCGCCACCGCGTGCGAGCAGCACGCCGCAAAAACGCTCGAACATATCGGCATAAAAGCCGGTCAGATAGTAGATCGACCACGGGTCGTTCACAAGCAGCTGCGCGCCGGGTTGCTGAGCCTCGAGCGCATCGAGCACGCGCGCCACACGCTGGTCATCGACATGTGCCATACATCGTCCTTTCGCTAGGGTGCCACCATGGTATCCCCAATGCCAGGGTAGTCAATTTGCGACGGGGCTATTTTGGCTGCGTCCAACATGCGGAATGATTTTTCTGGGACGGGGATTAAATAAGGCTCTGTTAGACCAGGATTGACATGCCGACCTGCCGGCTAACTCGCCGTCTC
>CABVAY010000006.1 GCA_902496455.1 uncultured Collinsella sp. | reverse complement strand
CCGCCGTTGGCGACACGACACGCCCCACCAATAAAATGCCGCTCGCCGGGGCGTCGCAGAACGATTCCCCGGCGAGCGGCCGATTAATATTGTCTATCTCAAAACGTCGTTACTTTTTGTCAAAACGACCATAGAGCGCAAACGAGAGCGCCGCAGAGATAACCCAAGTCAAAGCGATGCAGACGACAATCATGATCAGGTTCATGGGATTGCCGCTTGGATCGGCATAAACGGGCAACGAGGTAATGCCGGGCATAACAAAGCCGAAGCACTTTGCGCCGAGAACAACGGTAAGCGCACCGCCAATGCCATCCGCGATCATCGCAGCGATAAGCGGAGTCCTGTTAGGAACCTGAACGGTAAACAAGGCGGGCTCGGAAATTCCCATAAATGCTGAGAAGGCGCACGTCATTGCAGCGGACTTGAGCTTTTCGTCGGTCATGCGCAGGGCTGCACCAAAAGACGCACCGCTTTCGGCGAGGTTATGGCAGAAAGAGATCGGGAGCAGATAGTCATACCCAAGCGTTGCGATATTGGAAATCTGGATAGGGCTCGTTGACTGATGCATGCCGAAGAGCACGATAAGCGGCATAAAGAAGCCCAGCAGAAAACCGGCAACGGGGCCTAACGTCGAGAATAGCCAAACGATACCGTTGGCAAGACCAAGACCGCACCAGGCACCAATCGGAGCGAGCACAAACAGGTTGACGGGAATCACGATAGCAAGGGAGAGCGCCGGAACGACAACGAGCTTAAAAAGATCCGGCACGACTTTGTCGATTGCGCGATATACAAAAGACAAGCCAATGACGCCAAAGATAACCGGGAACACGGAATCGGCGTAGCTAAAAATCGGCACCGCAAAACCGAACAGCGCAAGAGGCGTCTCGCCCGTACCGACAGCGTTGACAATGGTCGGGTACATCAGCGATCCGGCAACACAAAGCGCAAGCGAACGGTTGACTCGGAACTTATCAGCTGTAGATATTGCCAGCAAAAACGGCAAGAAGTAGAACGGGATATCCGAAATCATATTGAATATCGCAAAGTCGCCGGCACCCGTGTCGATTCCAAAAGCCGCGATAGCAGCCAGGATGCCCTTTACGATGCCTCCCGCCACCAGTGCGGGAATGATAGCGGAGAAGATGCCGGTGATGATATCGAATACGCGAGCCGAACCTTTTTGGAGCTCAGGCTGCTCGGCGTCGGCGGAGACCTCGCCACCCATCCTGTCACCTAGCATGGGCTCCAATTCGTCATATACCGACCCCACGCTGGCGCCGATGATAACCTGCCACTGCCCGTCTTTAACCTGCGCGCCCAAGGCGCCGTCAAGCGTCTTAAGGGCCTCCAGGTCTGCCTTGCTATCGTCCTTCAGGTTGAATCTGAGCCTTGTAATGCAGTGCGTTGCCATAACAACGTTATCGGCGCCGCCCACGAGCTCGAGGACACGAGCGGCCAGTTCCTTCTTGTCTGCCACAACAATCACTCCTACCCAAGATCCTCGCCATTAGTGGCGATACATTTCTGATACCAATAGAAAGAGTCTTTACGCAAGCGCTCCGCAGTGCCGTTGCCGCAATTATCCAGATCGACATAGATAAGCCCGTATCGCTTGTCCATCGTAAGAGGACCGCAGGCAACAAGGTCAATGAATCCCCAGATCATGTATCCGCGCACGTCAACACCATCGATTACTGCCTCTTTAAGGCACTTTATGTGCTGGCGCAAATAATCGATTCGATACTCGTCGTGGATGCTGCCATCCTCCTCGACCACATCAGATGTACCGAGGCCGTTCTCGGCGATATACAGGGGCAGCCCATAGCGGTCATACATCTGGTTAAGGGTAACCCTCAGGCCAATGGGATCGAGCTGCCAGCCCCACTCACTCGTCTCGAGATAAGGGTTCTTGTTTGCCATGACCAGATTTCCCGCAGTCTTCTCCCATCCCTGATCGCAGGTGGATACCTGGGAAAAGTAGTACGAGAAGGCCAGGAAGTCGACCGTGTTGCGAGCGATGAGCTCTTCATCGCCCGGCTCCATTTGAATCTCGATATTGCACGCGTCGAAATAGCGATTCATATAAGCGGGGTATTTTCCACGAGCCATCACGTCCGTATAGAACCAGTTGGAATACTGGTCGTCGTGAATAGCCTGCATGTTATCTTCGGGACGGCAGGTGGCGGGATACGTACAGAATCGAGCGATCATGCCGCCAACGGGAGTATCGGGCGAAAGACGATGGACAATCTCGACGGCACGCGCATTGGCAACGAACTCGTGGTGCAGGCACTGGAAGATGGCTCGATCGAAGTTCTCCCCCTCTTCGTCTTTGACCAGACAGACCCCGTCCCAAGGCGAAAAACGCGCTGCATTGAACTCGTTAAAAGGCAGCCAGAAATCGACCAGATCGCCCAATTCCGTAACGATTGTCTCGACATAGCGGGCGAAGAAATCAATCGTCTTGCGATTCTTCCATCCCCCATATGTGGTGACAAGATTTACCGGGATGTCATAGTGGAGCATGGTGACGAAGGTTTTAATGCCGTGCTTTTTGCACTCACCCAGCATGCTTCGATACCACTCGATGCCTTCGCGGTTAGGCTCAAGATCATCTCCGTTAGGATAGATTCGGCTCCAGCAAATAGAGGTGCGGAACAGCTTGAGGCCCATCTCCGCAAAAAGCGCGATGTCCTCACGGTAGTGATGATAGAAGTCGTTACCGCGCCTAAACGGGTAGAACTCAACACCATCATCTGCGAGAGCGTTCATTAGCTCGTCATGGCAGAAGGGGTTGTTTTGATGCTTGTCCTCAATCTGGTCATGAGTCCAGGTACCATCCAGCCATCGACAATCCTGCGTCGACTTTCCCTTTCCGCCCTCATTCCAGGCGCCATCGGCCTGCGAGCACGATATGGCTCCGCCCCATAAAAAGTCGGAGTCAAACCCATGTTTTAACTTACTCATTTGCCCTCCTTGATCGGATGCTCCAGCGGATAACCCAATACTAGGAAGAACAAGATGCATAAGATATCGCATAGAAAGCGTGGGTTTATAACATTTTTTTAGATATAATACCGTTTAAGGCATCGATTCTACCGTTCACCCCTGGAGCACCCCATGGATTCGAATCTCAAACAGCTGCTCTATACGCATACCGAGACCGAAGAGTGGCATCGCACACATCCGGGAGAGCTCAGCCCGCGATATAACAGGGTGGAAACCACAACCATTAACGGCGAAGAGGTCTATCTGTTTGATTGGAAAGAAACTCTCGACGAAAACCCCGTGGGCCTTATCAAGGAGTCGCGCTTTACCGATATTCCTCCTCATATCAATCGGGATATGGAGCTTAACTACGTGTACGACGGCGTCTGCACGTTTATCGTCAACGGACGGCGACTACTCCTTAAAAAGGGCGACGTGCTCATTTGCAACACCGGCGTAGTCAGAAGCGTTCCATACGTTAAGGGCGAGCATGATATCGTCATTTCGATCGTCTTCAAAAAAGAAATGTTCGATTCGTTGTTCCTGAGCCAGCTACCCGGCGCGTCACCATTAACGAATCTTCTATTTGATTTTGTGTCCAAAAACCGCGAGGCCCGAAAATATCTCATTCTTCCAGAGGAATACGCCCGACATGCGCGACGCCTCATCGAGATGCTCTTTATCGAATATCACTTTAAAGATGCCTATTCCAATGAACTCATGAGGCACCTCGCCGTCAGCCTATTCCTTGTTCTCATTCGAGGACTGTACCGACGCTCCGCAACTGATAACCAGGCGATCATGTCGGACGAACGCATCGTGTCGATTCTGAATCATATTGAGCGAAGCTACGGCGACTGCACACTCGAAAGCATTGCGAGCGATACGGGCTATAGCACCAGCTATCTCAGCAGCTTGATCAAGCAAAAAACCGGCAAAACGTTTTCGCAAATCAAGCTCAACCAGCAACTCACAGAGGCGGCATATCTTCTCAATAACACCGAGCGCAGCGTGCAGTATGTAGCCCGAAAAGTCGGCATCTCCAACATGTCATTCTTTTACTCAAAATTTAAAGAAGCATTCGGCGAAACGCCAGGTGCGTTCAGGACGCATCGGTCTAATTAAAGGCGTTATTACTCAGACCGATCAGCTTCGCGCGACACGGGAATGCACAATCGAAGCAGCGAGTGCATCGCCTCTACCAGCACAAAGCCGGCGATGCCAACCGTGGCCACAAGGTCGAACGGCGTGTTCACAAACCAGAGCAACGTCATGAGATACGACCCGGCGTTAAAGGCAAAATGCAGCAGAACCGTGTAGCGGAGCTTTCCGGTCGTCACGAGCACCCAACCAAAGATGAGGCCGGCGGCACCCGCGTAGCAACCCTGCACCCAATTCATGTGCATAAAACCGAAGATTGCCGCCTGCAGCACAATCGCCGCGGCGATACCCCACGTGCTTGGGGCCGCCCAGGGCACCATGGCGCCGTCCTGCGCGCTCGCACGACGCCGGCGCTTCCAAAGTGGGCGGCACTGCGGATTAAACGCTCGGAGCGAAAACTCAAAAATAATGCCGCGCACCAGCAGCTCTTCACAAAATGGGGCACCGAGCACCGTAGTCAGGACGGCGAGATAGCTGGTGTCGCCCATGCCTGTTTCCTCGACAAGTTCGCTATAGTCTGCCGCAACCTCGGGCAGCAGTGACAGCACGCCGTCGCATAGGTAGCTAATGACCACCTGCATGGATAGGCCGATCACGACAACGCATACGATGCGCTTCCATGCAGCATTTGCTCCCCCGCCAAGCGGGCGCACGCCCTGCCAGCGCGCCATAAACGAGCGCGGCCACAGATAGCGCCACCACAGCAGCGCCATCAAAAACGACGCCGTCTGAGCGGCAGCCTGAAACCATTGGATATCGAGATTGTCGATCGGATAGCCCGTCAGCACCGATACGGCATCGAGAACTGAAAACAAAACCACGCTCAGGGCTATATCGGCGGCGACAACGCCAAAACAGGCAAGCGCCCACGCCATCGCATTGAGCATGCTAACCTCCTCAAAACCGTTCCCAAGTTCTACCACAACTCGGCAGAGAGCTGATCTCATGGGGACGGAGGAAAACGGATCACTTATTGATGAGAATCGGGCGCAGTGCCAAAGGCCCCGCTGGGCGAAATGTCGAACGGAAAGGTGCCGCAACGATTGAACGCGGCGATAAACATGCGAATGGCGTTGGACGGCGTGGTGCCCACGAGCTGGGTTGCCGCCGCGAAGGCTGCCTTTTCCTCGGGCAAGACCTTCGCGACAACCGGGGTCATATGTTCTGCCATGGCGCTTCCTTTTTGAAACGACGGTAGTGCGGATAGATGCGGGCCGCGCGGCTGGGCGACGGGCTGTGAAGGCAACCCGATTGGCCCGCATCTGGAGTTTGTTTCTGCGGCGTTGGTATTACTTGGTAATCCTAAGTATTACCCGGTAGATAGAATACCACACCAGCCCCATGGGGACGGAGAAAAAAGGATCATTTTGTTGCTGAGTAAGTATTTAGAGCGTGATGATGTCCGAGATATCGAGGGCCTGAGCGTCAGCGGCATCGTGCGTGGCAAGCAGCAGCATACGACCGTCGAGCAGGTCGAGCACAGCCACAGCCGTCGCATCGCGCGCAGCGGCATCTAGACCGGTAAAGGGCTCGTCCAGAATCACCGCGTCGCCCGGACACAGCAGGGCTCGGGCGATCTCGACGCGACGGCGCTGCCCGCCCGAGAGCTCGGCTACGCGGGCATGCACATCGACCCCCGGCACCAGCAGGCGCAGCAGGGCTGTGGCACTCGAGGCATCCACGCGCGCGTCGGCACACACCAGTACGTTATCCAGGGCAGAAACGTCCTCGACCAGGCGCACATCCTGAAACACCATGGAGCACGGCGCGCACTCCCCCGCCGCAAGGGCAAGGAGCGTCGACTTGCCCGCACCCGAGGCGCCCATCATGCAGGTACGCCCACCGGCGGGCACGCGAAGTACCAGTCCGTCGAGCGCCGGCGCCCAGGGAGCGCGATCGCCCACGGCGAACGCAAGCTCCGCAGGAGCCCCGCCGCCAGCAGAGCCGCCCGCACGCCCATGCGCCCGCACAGCAGCACGCCATGCTGCGGGCCCCGAAGCCCGCAGCAGCCACACCAGCACGCGCTCGCACGCCCACGATGCCGCCACGACCAACACGGTCCACGCCAGCAGGTCAGCCGTCTCGATGAGCAGCTTCGCCTGATAGATGCGCTCGCCCACGGTGCCCGCCGCCATGCCGATCAGCTCCGCCGCCACGCCGGCCTTCCAGCTCATGCCAATCACGGCGCGGGCGCACGAAAGCGCAAACGGCAGGACTTCGCGCCAGGTGTGGGCACAAAACAGTCGCCAGCCCCGCACGCCATGCAGACGAAACATCTGCTCCAGCGGCTTATCCACTTGCGTCAAGCCCTCGACCAGTGAGAAATACACGCCCGGCAGTGCCAGCAAAAAGACTGCGGCGATACTCACGCGCGCCGACCCCAGCCAAATGAGCAGCAGGACCACCACGCAGGCGACCGGCGTCGCCTTTACAAACGACAGCGCCGGCGCCACCAGGCGGGAGAACGTCCGCGACCGCACCGTGACTCCCGCCAGCACGCCGCCGCACACCGCGGCAAGCGCCAGCCCGCCCAGTATCCGCGCACCCGAGCCCGCCAGAATCGCCCACGTGCTGGCATCGCACACTAGCCGCAGCAACGCCACCACGACAGCGCACGGCCCCGGCAAAATCAACGGCTGCGCCACCAGCGCCGCCGCGAAAACCCACACGGCAAGCCAAAAGGCGGCAACGGCACCTGCTGCCGCCACCGCCTTCATACGCTCTGTCATTTGTCGAGCAAACGCACGCACGGGCTACTCCATGTAGTAGAAATCGTCAGCCGGGAGCTTGCCGCCCACGGCGCTCGCGTCCGCATCGGCCAGCACCTGCAGGTACCCACCGAGCGCTGCCTTCATATCCTTCCCCGTCTGGCACACGAGCATGCACCCGGGAATCGCCTTTTCGGCAATCGTGGCGTTATCCACGATGCCCGCATCGACCACGGCCTGAGCCCAGTCCGCCGGCGCCGCATTGACGGCCTTCACGCTCGCCGCATGGCAGCTCAAGAATTCCGCCACGGCCTCGGGATGCTCCTCGGCAAAGGCCCGGCGCACCACGGTCACGCCCGTCAGCAGGCGCGAACCCGTGTCACCCGCCAGCTCATCCCACGCATCGGTCAGACTTACCGGAGCCGATAGCTTGCCTTCGCTCTTTGCGATGGCGGCCGTTTTGAAGGGCTCGGGCAGCACGCCCACGGCGGACGGGTCGGCAAGCAGGGCCGACAGCACCTCGGTAGGCTCGCTCTTAAACTCGAGCGTCACCTGGCCGGTCAGGCCCGCGCGCTCCAGCAGGTAGTTCATGACGTACTCCGGCGTGGTGCCCTTGCCCGTCATGTAGACGGTACGACCCGCCAGATCGCCAAACGAGGCAACGTCCGCGTCGCCCGTCACCACGCTCAGCACGCCCAGCGTGTTGATGTCGATGACCTGCACCGCGCCCTCAGTCTTGTTGTAGAGAACGCTCGCCACGTTGGCGGGCACTAGGGCGATATCGACATCGCCCTGAATCACCTTGGGCACGATCTCATCGGCTGCGGCGCTGATCGCAAAGTCGAACTCGTTGTCCGTGGCACCGTCGGCCGCCCGGTCCATAAACTGCACCAGCCCAATCGACGTCGGGCCTTTGAGCGACGCGACGTGCACCTCAACCGGCCCGGCAGCGGCACCGCCAGCGGCAGACCCGGCAGCCGAGCCCGCAGCAGACCCGGCGCCGGCAGCCCCGCCGCCACAGCCCGCGAGCGCAAGCGACAGGGCGCCCGCGGCGAGCGCCGAGGCAAACCCCCGGCGCGACATCTCAACATCAAAAGCGCGCATCGCTAGCACGTCCCCTCGTTAGGCATCGACCAGGCATGATGGTCGGTATGCAGCAGTTCCTCGGCCAGCGGCGAGAGCGGCGCGCCCAAAAACTCGCGGTAGCACGCCTGGACATCGGGATTCTCGTGCGAGAAGCGAATCTCGGCGTTCGCATCCAGGCCCCAGAGCACCTGGCCACGCTCGGCCGCCAGCTCGCAACCGTCGTGGATGGGCTGACCGCCGCCACCGACGCAGCCGCCCGGGCACGCCATGACCTCGACGAAGTCATAGCTTACACGGCCGTCGCGAATCGCATCGAGCAGGCGGGCGGCGTTGCCCAGCCCGTGCGCCACGGCGACGCGAACCTTGGTGCCATCGATATCGGCCACGGCTTCCTTCCAGCCGTCGAGTCCGCGCACGTCGGTAAAGAAATCGGCATCCGGGTTCTTGCCCGTCACCAGGTAATATGCCGAGCGCACGGCAGCCTCCATCACACCGCCCGTGGCGCCAAAGATCACGCCCGCGCCCGTGCCAAAGCCCAGCGGCGTATCGAGCGGCTCCTCGGTAAGCGTCTCGACGCTCACGTGGCTCGCGCGGATCATGCGCACCATCTCGCGCACCGTCAGCGCAACGTCCACGTCGGGCGCGCCGCCCTCGCCTACCATGCTCGGCAGCGCGCACTCGGCTTTCTTGGCCGTGCACGGCATCACGGACACCACAAACAGACGCTCGGGCTCCACGCCCAGCACCTTGGCGTAGTAGGTTTTGGCAATAGCGCCGAACATCTGCTGCGGCGACTTGGACGTGGACAGGCTGTCGACAAACTCCGGATAGCGCGCCTTCACAAAGCGCACCCAACCCGGGCAGCAGCTCGTAAACATGGGCCAGCCGCGGCTATCGCCCTCACCCTTGGCAGCGGCACCCAGGCGCTCGAGTAGCTCGGAGCCCTCCTCCATAATGGTGAGGTCGGCCGAGAAATCGGTGTCGAACACGTACTCAAAGCCAACGCGGCGCAGCGCGCAAGCCAGACGCTCGACGGTGGCCTCCTCGCGCGGGATGCCGAGCTCCTCGCCCCAAGCGCTGCGCACGGCAGGCGCGATCTGCACCAGCACGATCTTGTCGGGATTAGCGAGCGCGTCAAACACGGTCTCGGTATCGTCGCGCTCGCGCAGCGCGCCCGTCGGGCAATGCGTAATGCACTGGCCGCACGCGACGCAATCGGTCTTGCCGATCGGCGCGCGCCCGCGGGTACCCACAGCGGTATGCGTGGCGCGGTTGGTCAGGTCCCAAATCCCTAGGCCCTGCACGCTCTCGCACACCTTGATGCAGCGCATGCATTTAATGCACTTGTCGTTTTCGCGGATGATGGGAAAATCGAAATCCCAGCCCTCGCCCGCCAAATGCCTTTGATACGGCAGATAGAAAATGCCCAGGTCGTTGGCAATGGTCTGCAGGTTGCAGTTACCGCTGCGCACACAGCTCGTGCAGCGTGAATCGTGCTGCGAAAGCAGCAGCTGCACGTTGGTGCGGCGCGCCTCGCGGGCCTTGGGGCTGTTGGTGTGGACCACCATGCCATCGAGCACGTAGTTGTTGCAGGCGGCAACCAGCTGGTCGCAGCCCTCAACCTCGACCACGCACACGCGGCAGCCGCCGATCTCGTTCAGATCGCGCAGGTAGCACAGGGTGGGAATCTGGATGCCGACGGACTTGGCCGCGTCCAGGATCGTGGTGTGCTCGGGTACCACGACCTCGCAATTATCGATAGTGAGCTTGACCATATTGAGTGCTCCGCTTTCGGTGTTATCGCTGACAGTGGGGTTGTTGAGCTCTACCATTCCAGGTTCCTCCCTCCGCGGAACGCGCCAAAGCCAAAGTGGTCGCAACGCAGGCAGCGACTCGCCTCTTGGCGTGCCTCCTCCTCGGTAAGGCCCTGTTCGACCAGATTCCAATCGTGAATGCGCTCGCCGGCCTCGCGCTCGCCCAGCTCGCAGCGGCTGCACTCGTGCTTGCCCTTAAACTGAACGGTCGGCAGTTCCACGTCGAGCTTGATCTTGTGGTCGAAGCCCAGATAGCGGTCGATGTTTGCCGAAGCCACGCGGCCGGCGTTGATGGCACGGATGACGGTGGCGGGACCGGTCTGGCAGTCGCCGCCGCTAAAGAGGCCATCGAAGTTGGGCACGGCGCCGTCCGAATCGGTGACGACGCGACCCCACTTGCAGGCGATGCCCATATCCTCAAACGGCTTGGAATCGATGTCCTGGCCAATGGCAACAAACACGCGCTCGCAGGGGATGACGCGCTCGGGCGTGGCGGCGGCACGCGGGGCCGGACGACCGCGACGGGGCTCGCCGATAATCTGCGGTTGCACGCGCAGGCCGCTCACACGACCATCTTCGCCCGTCTCGATGGCGAGCGGCGCCGTGAGTTCCAGAACCTCGCAACCCTCAGCCTGGGCGCCGGCAATCTCGGCGTCCTGAGCCGTCATATCGCAGATGCGACGACGGTAGACGATGCTCACCTTTTCGGCACCGCAGCGCACGGCAGAGCGTGCCACGTCCATGGCCACGTTGCCGCCGCCGATGACGCACACGCGCTGGCCACTCAGGTCGGGCAGCTCGTCGTCACCGATGGCGCGCAGCATCTTGACGGCCGATTCCACGCCGGGCGCCTCTTCGCCCGGAAGGCCGAGCTTCTTGTCGCTGTGGGCACCGATGGCCAGGTAGACGGCATCGGACTCGTCGCGCAGACGGGCGAGCTCCTCACCGTTCACGGAGTGGTCGAGCTCCACGTCGATGCCGGCGCTCAAGATCCAGTCGATCTCGGCCTGAAGACGCTCGCGCGGCAGACGATAGCTGGGGATGCCGTAGCGCAGCATGCCGCCCAAGTGGTGGCGCTGCTCAAAAATGGTCACCTTGTGGCCCATCACGGCCAGGTAGTAGGCACAGGAAAGGCCGGCCGGGCCGCCGCCGATCACGGCGACGCGCTTACCGGTGTCGTCCACTACATGCGGCTTGTGGTCGTTGAGGTCACTGTGCTCAACGGCAAAACGCTTAAGGGCAAGGATGTTCATGGGATCATCGACCATGCCACGGCGACAGTGCATCTCGCAGGGATGTTCGCACACCAGGCCGCAAACGAGCGGCAGCGGGTTGTTCTTGCGGATGACCTTGACGGCATCGGCATAGCGGCCGGCCTCGACGAGCGAGATGTAACCGGGAATGTCGACGTGCGCCGGGCAGCCCGAGACGCACGGGACACGTGCCTCGCGATCAAAGCCGCAGGAGTGCTCACGAATGTGGTGCTCAAAATCGTCGCGAAAACCGCGGATAGCAGTAAGCGCCATGGCGCCGGCTTCGTAGCCGATGGCGCAGTCGCTCGAAAGGTAGATGGTGCGGGCCGTGCGCTCAATCAGGTTGAGCGTAGACTCATCGGCACGCCCTTCGAGCACATCGGCAAGCAGGTCGCTCAGCGCGCTCAGGCCCACGCGACAGGGCGTGCACTTGCCGCAGCTCTGGGTGGAGCACAGGTTGACGAGCGCCGCCGTAAACTCCACGGGACACGGGGCGAGCGAGCTCACCGCCAGACGACGTCCGAGCGCATCGTGCAGGTCGTCCATGACGGCCTGAGCGTGGCTGCGTTCCATTACATGCAGTCGAGCCATAAGATCCCCTCTCACATGGCAGCCCGGAGGCGAGGCCGGGCGAAATTGCTACACGCACAACACTGACCTAAAAAGTTGTTAGGTCTCCACGCAGTTCGGCAGGCGGCATGAAATGTCACCCTCAGCGGTGAAATAGAACATTACCGCAGATAAATGCCATATTTGGTAAAACGCGTTACCAAACGACAATGCCCCGCCCACGCAATCACGTGGACGGGGCATTGCTCATGGTATGCGGCCAGCGACCCTGTTGCTTTTACTTAAGCTCGGGCCAGTAACCCTTGTTGGCCTCGATCATGTCGTCGAGAACCTCCTTGGCGACCTTCATCGACGGCACGGTCTTGTTGAGCGTAAAGGCCTTGAGCGCCTTCTCGTACGAACCCTCGATCGTAGCCTCGACCACGAGCTTCTCGGAGTTCAGCTGCTGCATCATGAGGCCCTGCTGGAACAGAGGAATATTGTCACGGCTGATGACCTCGGGGCCGTTCTTGCCAATGTAGGCAGGCAGCTCGACCATGGCGTCATAGGGCATATTGGGAATAGCGCCCTTGTTCTCGCAAATGACCAGGAAGCGCTGCTTGGTGTCGTTCTTCAGAGCGATGGCCAGATCGGCAATCCAGTCGCCGTGGCTGCCCGCATAGAACGTGCTCTCGTCGATCTCGCCGGTCTTCTCGTAGTGGTCGATGCCGTCGAAGAGATTCTTCTCGCGCGTCTCCTCAACCTCGTTAGCACGGGTGCGCTCGGGGTTGGAATGCTCGACGAACTCCTTCTGCTGCAGGTAGTAGTTCAGATACGTGTTGGGCAGGTACTCCGGGAAGCACTCCAGGATCTCGTACTCGCCCTTCCAGACGTAGTACCAGCTGCCCTTAGTGTGGCGGTTCTGCTCGGGGTGCTCGTCGGTGGCCTCCTCGGGCTTCTTTGCCATGAGCGAGCCCATGCCCTTGAGGTAGGAATCGGGCAGCAGGATCTCATGCTCCTTGATGTACTCGCGCAGCTGCGGGAGCACCTCCTCGCCCTTGTGGCGAATCGAGGTGAACCAACCAAAGTGGTTGAGGCCAAAGTAATCGTACTCGACATCCTTCTTGTCGATATCGAGCGCGGCGCAAACCACGTCGATGATTGCGATCGGCATGTCGCAGATGTTGATGATGCGAGCGTTGGGACGCAGCACGCGGCAGCCCTCGGAGACGATGGCGGCAGGGTTGGAGTAGTTGAGAATCCAGTAGTCCTTCTTGGCGTACTTCTCAACGTCATCGATCAGCTCGACCATGGGGAAGATGGTGCGCATGCCGTAGGCAAGGCCGCCGCAACCGCAAGTCTCCTGACCCACGCAGCCGTGACGCAGCGGAATCTTCTCGTCCTGCTCGCGCATGGCGTAGCCGCCCACGCGCATCTGGGCAAACACGAAGCTGGCGTCGGTAAAAGCCGTCTTTTTGTCGGTGGTCACCGTGAGCTTGATGTCCAGGCCGAGGTCCTCGTGCAAAATCCAGTCCACGAGCACGCCGATCTTGCGCTGGCGCTCCTCGTTGATGTCGTACAGACGAATCTCGTCAACGTCGAGCTCGTCCTTGCGCAGGGCGATGGACTTGACGATGCCGGGGGTAAAGGTGGATCCGCCACCACACAGAGTAATGATCATTGTTTACTGCTCCTTCTCAATTGCGTTTTCGACCTTGTCGCGCATCTCGGCGACCTTCGTGCCAAAGATGATCTGGATATTGTTGCCGTTGCGGTTGATGCCGCTGTTGGGCACGTGGTTGATGAGGTCCTCATTGATGAGGTCCGGGTTCTTAACGTTCACGCGGAGACGCGTAAAGCAGTTCTCGAGCTCCTCGATGTTGTCCTTGCCGCCAAGACCTGCGACCAGGTCGGCAATACCCGCATCGACGCCCTCTGCGGGAGCCGCGGCAACAGCGCCCTGCTTCACCGCGACAGACGCGGCGGCCTCGCCCTCGGCAACGGACTCGGCGAGCTCGGACTCCTCCTCGCGACCAGGCGTGTGGAGGTTGAGCTTCTTGATGAGGAAGGTGAAGAGGAAGAAGTACAGCGCGGCGTTGACGACTCCGAGCACCAGCATAACCGGCCAGTTGGTCTTATCGACACCAAGAACCAGGTTGGAGACCACGATGTTGATGATGCCGCCTGCAGTCGAAGCGGGCACGGAGAGGACCTTGAGCAGGACCAGGAAGATGCCGGAAAGAACCGAGTGAACGACAAAGAGCACGGGAGCGGCAAAGACAAAGAGGAAGTCCATGGGCTCGGTCACGCAGGAGAGCACAGCGGTGATGATCAGCGGGATGATAACGGCTTTGGTCTTATCCTTGTTCCCCTTGTAAGCGGTGACGATAAAGGCGAGACCGATACCGATGTAGGGCCACAGGTTGTTGAAGGTGTAGCTGTTGAAATAGGTGCTATCGGAGAAGGGCTGGCCCGTCATTGCCATCTCGGCAACACGGATGGGATAGGCGCCGGCGATAACCTGATCGCCCAGCGTAAGGGTGCCACCCACATCGGAGAACTGGAACGGGGTGTAGATGAGGTGGTGCAGACCGGTGGGAACAAGCAGCTTGTTGAGCATGCCGTAGATAAACAGACCGATGTTGCCCGACTCCTTAATGATGCCGGCAACGGAGGAGATGGCACCCTGAACCGGAGGCCAAACGATGCAGAAGCCAGCGCCCATGATCCAGGAAATGATGATCATGATCAGGAACGGAAAGCGAACGCCCGAGAACATCGAAAGGGCAATGGGGAACTGCTTGTTCGAGTACTTGTTGAACACGGCACCGGTGATGCAACCGAGAATGATGCCACCGAACACGCCGGTATCGAGCACCTGAATGCCCATAACGGTGGCCTGGCCGGTTCCGGTAAGACCGAGCATACCGCTCGCATCGGCAAGAGAGCCGGTGGCGTTGAGCACGATGTTGTTAGCCTGCAGGAACAGGAAGAACGACATCAGGGCAATCAGCGAAGCATGGCCCTTGTTCTTCTTTGCCATGGCGCCGGCGATACCCACGCAGAACAGAATCGAGAGGTTGTTGATGATAAACATCAGCGACTGGTAGACAACGGCGCCCACAAGCTGGAACGGACCG
This sequence comes from uncultured Collinsella sp., assembly GCA_902496455.1. Lineage (GTDB taxonomy): Bacteria > Actinomycetota > Coriobacteriia > Coriobacteriales > Coriobacteriaceae > Collinsella. The sequence goes on along the minus strand of CABVAY010000006.1, from coordinate 52,611 downwards.
GAGCCCAGTACGGGGACCAAAGCGCAGATGGTCTTGTTGGTCAGAATGATGCCCACAATGAGCAGGATGCCGGCAACCGAGAGATACATCATCGGCTGGACAATCGACTTCGCGAACACCTCCAACGGCGCTTTGAAATTGAACTTCTTTTTTGCGGTCATAGCGGTACTCCCCTTCCTTTTCCGCAAATTAAGACAGATGTGCCCTGGACAAGACCGTGAGCCTTGCCTTATATCAATCGATGTGTGGGCACGTTATGCCTAGAGACCAGGTTCTCCAAGCAGGTTAACAATGTGATATGCGAGATAACTCTTCTCGGCATCGGTAACGACAACGTTATAGGTAGACGACAAGTGGGCGGCTATGGCGTCCGCGCACGAGAATGCACACGGATACGCCGTTTCATCGATTCGGAACAGCGCGTCTCCGTTGATTTGCCCGGCCGTAGGATCGAGCGCTCGCTGTGCGAAAAACTGCAGGTGACGAACGAAACGTTCGTAAGGCAGCGAGGTGTCATCGAGGGTCGTAGAATAGCGCTCAGAAACAATCGCGAGCACGTCGCGAACAAGCTGGACCGAAACAATCAGACGGTCAGAGCGTTGCGGCATGGTGGCGTTGACGATATGCAGCGTAATGAAACCCTGCTCTTCTTCGCTCATCTGGATGCCCATATACTCCTTGATAATCTGCAGCGCACGGCCCGCAAGTGCATACTCCTTGCGATAGAACTGCTGGATCTCGAGCAGCAACGGATTCTCACAGGAGACGCCCTTGCGCTCGCGCTCCAAAGCAAGGCTGATGTGGTCTGCGAGAGCAATGAGAATCTTGTCATTGATATCGACATTGAGCTCTCGACGAAGCATCTGAACGATGTCCTCGGAAATCACGAGGTTGACGGTGGGGATGGACTCCAAAAGATGTGCCAAGCGGTCAATCGTACGCGAATCCTGAGAAGTTCCCTCCTGCAACGCGTAGGTCTTTTCGACCGACGTCTCATCGATGGCATCGCCGGCATGGCGACCAAAGCAGAGGCCTCGACCGATGACGATGAGCTCGGAGCCATCGTCCAAAGTGACCATTGCGACGTTGTTGTTAAAAACTCGCTTGATAACCACGGTACCCACCACAAGAATTTACTCGGAAAGCCAGACGACAGGCTCTTTAACAGCAACAGGGCCGGAAGCATGCTCACGAAGAGTCGAGTTCTCCGAACGCTCGCACACGATAACGAAGACCGTGGGATCAAAGCCGGCAGCGCGAACCACGTCGAAATCGACCTCGACGAGGGGCTGGCCCGCGTCGACATGGTCACCCTGGGCAACAAGCGCATGGAAGCCCTTGCCCTCAAGTTTAACAGTGTCGATTCCGATATGCAGCATCACCTGAGCAGAGCTGTCGTCGGACATGATGCCCAGCGCGTGCTCAGTCGGAAACAGCGCCGCGACGGTGCCGGAAACAGGAGCGCACACCGTTCCCTCTTGGGGAACCACGGCAACGCCATCGCCCACTGCACGGCTGCTAAAAGCGGGGTCATTGGTATTTTCTAGATGAACAAGCTCGCCGGAAACGGGAGCGAGGATTTCGAACTCGGAAGCCGCAGTCGTCTGCTTATCCGAGCCACCCATTAGGCGAGAAAAGAAACCCATGGTGACATGTCCCTTCATAAATATAGCCCAACCAAAATCAATCGAATGCGCCCATTGAGACGCTCGCGATCAAAGACTTTGGTTAGGCCCACGTCCGAGGGGACTCGGTAACCTTCCGCATTTCTTTTACGGGGGTTATTGTAGACAAGCCCAAAGCCGGAACAATCATTATGACCGGCGAACGGTATTTTTTCTCCGATAAACGGTATTTATGCGGTACTTAGGGACGTTCCTTTTCTGCCGGCACTCGGGGACACTCCTCACTCTGGTGCATTGGGGACAGGTTTGTTTGCACCAGGTTGGTGCAGATTAACCTGGTCCCATTGCACCAATTTCGTATGCGCTAGATAAAGAGCTCGCATTCCTTCCGCACGACGCAAACCTTGCTCAGCATCTGGGAAACAGCGGATAGCTTGTTGGGATCAAGCTTACGAGCGCCTCGCGGACATACGGCAATGCAGCGCATGCAGGAGATGCACGCCTCGCCAGCTGCTCGTTTGGGGTCACCCTTGTCGATAGCACAAACGGGGCACGCCGCGGCGCATGCACCGCAGGAGACACAATCCCCTGTTGCCTCGGGTGCCATGCGGTGACCTCCGGCTTGTTTATAAGGACGATTGCCGGGAATAGAGGGCTCGGATGTATCCTCAGCCAACAGCTTTTGCTGAATTTGCTGCGCAAACTCTGCGAGCTGCGCCGTATCCTGCGCATCCGGACGACCGGCAGCAAACTGTCGTGCAATGGAATGTTCTGCAATGGCTGCAACTGCCGCGATCACCCGGAATCCCGCATGCTTCGCAACGTCCTCCAGCTCTACGAGCGTGTCCTCAAACGCGCGGTTTCCGTATACGCAAACCAAAACAGCCCGAGCCCCGTTGCCGCGCACCATGCCCAACCGGTCAGCCACCACAGCCGGGATTCTACCGGCATACGCCGGCACAGAGATTACGGCCACGTCGTCCTCAGTCATCGAGACAGCGTTGAAATCCAACCCGCTATCGGTCAGATCGACGGTAACGGTATTCTTGCCCAGTGCCCCGGCCATAAGGCCAGACACCTTCTGCGTTCCACCCGTCGGACTAAACACAATTTCGAATACGCTCATCTAGACACCCTCCCCCTACGCCTGGCAACGCGTCAAGCCGCTTTCACATCCAGCCAGAGTATACGGCACGTGGGGTCCCCGTTTTGATGCACCAAGCACCCCAATGCACCCACTCTACGCTGTCTGCCTCTTCGTTTTGTATAAATTACGGTACAGATTGTATATATTTACGGGATACCGCCGCGTTCTCCTAAGGTACCCCATCCAAGCACGTGCAAAAAACGGAGTATTCTGCAACGTGACCGTGCCAGCACCGCCGCGGGTGGGCAAAACTGGAGGGCGCCGCATCATTCTAAGTCCCGACATGGCGAGAATGACGCGCCCCTGCTCCGGAAAACAGCGAAATCTGACTCAGAAAGCTCGCTAGGGATATCCGAAGGCCACCGTTGGCGACGTCGAATCATATGCAGACAACTCGAACTGCAGAATACTCCAAAAAATGCACGGCGCACCCCATGGGACCCATTGCCGCATGGCAGGAAACAGGCCCACGGCATCCTCTAGATGCATTCCCGAGGAAATCACATTTGAACTAGCGATCGGATACGGCAAACAAAAAGGGCCCCGAACGTAGTTGCTCGGGGCCCTTGGTTCGCCTCGCTCTAGCGGGCGATGCGTATGTTACTTGCGCTTGCCGCCGCCGTCACCGGGGCGACGGGAGCTGCCGCCGCGCTTGCCGCCACGACTATTGCCATAGCTACCACGATTATCGCGACCGCCGGCACGGCCGCCGCGGGAGCCGGCCTGGTTGCCGCCACACCCGCCACGATAGCCGCCACGACGCTCCTCGCGGGTATCGTCGTAGTTGCGCCAGTCATCGCGACGATCGCGGCTGGCACGCGGATCGCGGCGATCGCGCGACTCGTTAGAGCGGCCAGCACCGCTGCGGCTGCCATTGCCACGAGTGCCCTCGCGATGCTCGCCGCCACGGCCACCGCGCTCATCAAAGCGCTTGCCGCCACGGGACTCGCCGCCGCGAGTACCACGCTCGCCACGCGAACCGCGGCCCTCGCCGCCACGGCGCTCATCACGGCCACCGCGCTCGCCATCGCGACCGGAACGACGACGATCGCCCGAACCACGCTTGCCGCCACGCGAGCCACGGCCCTCGTCCTCGCGCTCAACACGGCGACGACCGCCGCGGTCCTCGTCCTCGCGGCGACGGCGATGCGCCTCGCCCTGGAACTGCTTGGCACGGCGCTCGGCACGGTTGCCGCGCGGGGCCTGCTCAACGACACCAGCACCGCCGCGCTCCTCGGCAGCCACCTCGCGGGCCACGCTCTCCACAGCCTCGTCCACGCGAGCCTGAACGCCCTCGCGCACGCGGGTCTTGCCGCCGCGCTTGGGACGGCTCGGACGCTCGCCGTCGCCGCGACGCTCGTCTCGACCGCGGTTGGAACGACCGGCCACATCACCGTAATCGTCGCCGTTGCGTTTGCCGTCGCGACGCGCCTGCTCAAGCTTCTTCTTGCTCTTGGACTTGCCGCGCTTGGTCTTCTTCTTCACCTTAAAGGCCGCAGGATCGCGCTCGGGGTCAACCGCGGGCGGATTGGGGCCCACATGCAGGTCGCCGGCCTCGTAGATGTCGGCGGTCTTGTCCATGAGCTTCTCGATCTCGTAGAACTCATCGACATCCTGCTCGGTCACAAACGTGATAGCCCAGCCCAGCTCGCCGGCGCGGCCCGTACGGCCAATACGGTGGATGTAGTCGGTCGGCTCGGCCGGCACGTCAAAGTTCACGACGTAGCGCACGTCGCTAATATCGATGCCGCGAGCGAGAACATCGGTTGCCACCAGCACGTCGACGGTGCCGTCGCGGAAGGCAGAAAGCGCGCGCTCGCGCTGGGCCTGGCTGCGGTTGCCATGAATCGCAGCGGCCTTGATGCCCTTGCACTCCAGACGACGGCAGCAGCTGTCGGCGCGGTGCTTGGTGCGCATAAAGACGATGGTGCGCTCCGGGCCCTCCTTTTTGAGGAACTCGGGCAGCAGGTTGTTCTTGGCCTCGATGGACACCGGGAACACAAACTGGTCGACGGTGTCGGCGGTCGACGTGGCGGGCGCGATCTCCACGCGGGCCGGGTCGCTCACCAGGTCGGCGATCTCGCCCACGGCCTCCTCGTCGAGGGTCGCCGAGAACAGCAGCGTCTGGCGCTCGGCCGGCGTCTCGCGCACAATGCGACGGACGGCGGGCAAAAAGCCCATGTCGAGCATGCGGTCGGCCTCGTCGAGTACCAGCACTTTGACCTCGCCCAGGTGGCAGGCACCCTGCTCGATCAGATCGACCAGACGGCCCGGCGTGGCGACCAGGATGTCGCAGCCGTACTTGAGGGCAGCGGTCTGCGGCTTGTAGCTCACGCCGCCCACGACGGTCACGGCAACATGACCGGTGACGTCGGCGATCTTACTCGCGACCTCGTCGATTTGCTGGGCAAGCTCGCGCGTAGGGGTGATGACGAGCATCACGGGGCCGCGGCCGTTGCCCTCGGGCTTCTTGGCACCGCGACGGCGGTTGCGGCCACCGCACTCGCGCACGGGTTTAGGAGGAGCGATGTGCTCCAGATTGTTCATGGTCGGCAGCAAAAAGGCGGCCGTCTTGCCGGTGCCGGTCTGAGCGGCGGCAAGCAGGTCGCGGCCTTCGAGCACCACAGGGATCGAGCCGGCCTGCACGGGCGTCGGCGCCGTGTAGCCCAGATTCTCGATGGCACGAAGCATCTCATCCGAAAGTCCCAGCTCGTCAAAGGCGGGCAGGTTCTCGGTCGCGGACTCGACGGTCTCGGCGGCGCTGGCCTCGTCGGCAGCATCGAAGGCAGCCTGGGTCATGGCCTCGCGGGTCTCGTCCAGAATCTCGGCGTCCGTGACGTCAGATACAGAATTACGCATATGTTGTTGTTCCTTATCTGCACGCGCAATGGGCACGGCATGCGGCCGCGCGGGCGTGCTTGGTAGTGCGCTAATACATACAAAAACAGGTGCGCACAGAGAGGACGTTGCTCAGCACGCTGGCGATCGCTTTGGCAGCCCTATCACGCGCCGTCCAGACGCAGCAGCTCTAAGCGATGGAGCAGATTCGCCGCCGGTTAGTATACCCGTGCTTCGCATGCCCCCACGTAAACCACAGATGACGAGGCGGACGAGGTGGGCCCGGCTGATTGTCTCAATCTGTAACATCTACAGGGCGAATCTTCCTCTACGTGTTACAGATCGAGACAAACGGTCGACACGGTTCACAAGCGTCTCAATCTGTAACAATTACCGAGTAAAATCGATCCTAATTGTTATAGATCAAGACAGAGGGGGATTTCCGTCCAGTCCAAACCAAATCTCTCGGTCTTCCTGCAATTTCGAACATGTGGCCTATAATGTTGCTTTGGTTACGCTATATATTTCGCAGCCATTTAATACGTCGCCCACCGGGGGCCATTAATTCCTATCGCCATATTGGCTAGGAAGCAATCAAAGGAGGTATCCGTGGCAGCAGAGACGCCTTGCTCGGTCCTCTATAACGATATTCGCTCGTTCGGCGGTCTTAAACATCTCGAGATCGCCCGAATGCTCATCAATGGAAACTCTTATCTCGGCAGTAGCCTGCTCGAGAAATGCTCTTCCAACCGCTCGTATCTCACCCGTTACATCGTCCATCGCAAGCCTGACCAGTGCGCGCCCTCCATCTACAGCGACTTTACCGTCACCACGCTCAACCTTTCCTCGGCAATCTGCAGCAAGCTCGGCGGCGGCGAGTCCGCCTATCGGGCAATCGCCGAGCACTATCGCGGTCCGGCCGCCAACGAAATGATGTCGGCTCTCGCCAGCTACAAGCTGGACAGCCGCCTATATGCAAATGCCCTCAATCGCATCGACAACTTTGACGGCAATGCTGTGCGCGAGAAAAGCACGCTTTACCTTATGCTCTTTGTGGCAACGGGGGCGCTCGCCGATCCCGTTCAGGGCGTGGCCACCGTCGAGCGCTTTTGCGACAGCAAGACGGGCGAGCACTTTGGCACCACCGAAACTACCGTCGGACGTGGCTTTATGAGCAGCCTGGAGCAGCCGCGCACCGTCGCCCCCAACCTTGGTCTGCTCAGGACACATGCCGACAACTGCGTCGACATGCAAATCCATCCCCTCACACGCGATTCGCGCGGCACCGTGATTGGTTCTTTGCCCAAAACCTCGCCCAGCATCACCGATGTGGGCGCCGATGCATCGCGCGAACATCTTCGCATTTGGCTTGAGGGTGAGCACTGGTACGCCCAGGGCCTTGGATCGACCAACGGCACGGTGCTCGAATCGGGTGCAGGCGACGGCGATATCGTAATCGAGCCGCCCCGCGACCAACGAGAGCCCGGCAAAGTCTATCCCCCGGTGGAAATCGAAAACAGCGACAGGCTTCACTTGGGTCTCTATACAACGTTTCTCGTTATTGTGGACTAGCGCGGGCGGTGATCGAAAGACGGTCATCGCCCGTCTTTCGTCTGCTACCTTCTACGTCGTAAACGACAATACTCAGCGGCATACGTGAGCAGTGCGGCTATTATGGTACTTTACCGATAACCGCACTGTTCACGCACATGTGCGACAACCCATGCCAGACAAAGGAACGCCATGGATACTACCGACAGCGCCTATGGCGACAAACTCATCCGTCTTGACACGTTCGACACCGCCGTGGCGGTCGACCCCAGCGCCGAGGACGACGCCAAGCGTCGGTTTATGACGCTTATTCTCCAGACGACCCACCGCGACAACGGCAACATCGGGCACGTGCTTCGCGCGACCAACACAAGCGGCGAGGTCTTTGCCGTCAAGCTACTCAAGGACAACGCCATCCTTTCCGGCCAAGCCCCCAACCGCTCCGCCGAGCAATCGGCCGCGCACCTGGCCAGCACCGCCGCGCTGTTCGAGGAATACCGCCATCTGTGTACCGTCTCGCACCTGCGCGGATTTCCGCGTGTCTATGGCTACGGTTCTTGCGAGGACGACCCACTCATCCTCATGGAGTGGGTCGAGGGAACATCGCTCAAGCAGGCGCTGCCTTTGCTTCCGCACGATGCCTCGGGCGGGCTAACCACCCAGATGGTGGCCGCCGTTGGAAACGCCGTGCTTCGCGCACTCCTGATGACCCAGGGGCTCGTGAATCCGGTCGTCCATCGCGACCTGTCGCCCACCAATATCATGTTCCGTACCACCAGCCGAACGCTCGAGCAACAGATTGCCGATTGCTCCTTTGACCCCTGCCTCATCGACATGGGCTCCGCGACCATGGCCCTCGACGACGACACGATCACCCGGCGTGCCGACATCTGGCGCTTCGCCACGCCCGCATACGCCGCGCCCGAGATGCTCACGCAGGATATCGAAGGCATCGCGGCCCTTCGCCGCTCGTCCGCGGTCGACGTCTATGCGCTTTCGAGCATTCTGTACCAGCTCTACAGCGGTCGCAAGCCGTTCGATGTGGAGTCGACGGGCGCCGCGGCAACCGGCTCGTTCTACCTCATAAAGACCAAGACCAAGCCGACACCGCTCGAGCCGCGATGCAGTGACGACGAGACGCTCGTCCAAATCATCATGAAAGGCATCTCGGTCGAGCAGTGCGATCGTCCCACCGAACAGCAGATGCTCGAGGTGCTCTCGGCGTTCCTCACCGATGCCGAATCCGAGGGCCGCGAAGGCGCAGGAGACGAGGTCGCGATTGATATCGATTCTGGCACGCACCTTAAGGTCGACGTCGCCGGCGAGCGCGCACGAGAGATCTTGGAGCAGGCCCGGCACGATGCCATGACCCGCCGCCGCTTTATTATCGGTGGCGTTGTCGCGGCCGTTGCGGGGCTCGGCGTTATCGGGGCGGCAACCCATGGCTTTGGTATCCCCGACTACCTGGACGGCATCCGCGGTTCACTTGACGACTACACCTGGGATCAGCTGCAGGAGATTTCGCTCAAGATTAAGGCCGCCGAGACCCGTAGCGAGGCACGCGAGATTGCCAAGCGCTATCATCTGCTCGATGACAACGGGCATATCCCCTATCCATGCACTAAGCGCGTGAAGCTCACCAATGGGCTGCACGTCGGCGCGCAGCTCGTGGGCATCCGCCACGACGAGCTTCTAGACGGTACGGGCAAGGCCGGGCTGACGTTTATGTTCGACGCGGGTATTGCCGAGCGCGATGCCGCGGCCCAACCGCCGAGCGCCGGCTGGGCAGATTGCGAGCTGCGGGAATGGCTCGATAGCGACGGCCTTAAGTTGCTGCCCAACGAGCTGCGCGCGCTCATCAAATCTGTCAAAAAGATCTCGAATAACGTTGGCGCCGCCAGAAGCGCATCGTGCCTGAGCGAGCTGCCCGCAACTCTTTGGCTGCCCGCCATGGTCGAGCTGTGCGGAGTGCAGCCGCCCGAGTCGTTTACCGAGGGCTTTCACTACCTGGCCGACATCTATAACGGCGAAGGCAAGGAGTATCAGCTCTTCCGCGAGCTCAAGGTAAGTCCGTATACCACGAACGAGACGTTGGTTCGCCAGTGGAAGGGCAAGGACACCTGCTGGTGGGAGCGCACGGTGAGCCCCGACTCATCGGAGACCGAAGGCACGCTCTACATAAACCGTGTGGGCCACGACGGCGACGCCTTTACGTACGCAACGCCTGCGGACAAGCCAAACAAACGAACCTGTGTGATTCCCGGATTCTGCATCTAGTGAGCGGGCGTCTTGCCGTGACGGGACCCCTCCCCGGCAATTGTCTCGATCTGTAACAGTTAGAGGTCATTTTCCCTGCTAGATGTTACAGATTGAGATGATTGGTTGGGACGGTCCATCGGCCAACCATCCATCCTCATCTGTAACGAAATCTCATATATTATTTCTGTACTGGACACCCCCAGGGGGTATGGGTGTATAGTATCAGCAGGTTAACAATTCCAACACCGAACCACAGAAAGGAGAAGCCATGGCTCAAGATAAGTTTGACGTGGGCGGCATGACGTGCGCCGCGTGCCAAGCGCACGTGGACCGTGCCGTCAGCAAGCTCGACGGCGTCCAAAGCGTCGCGGTCAACCTGCTCGCCGGCTCCATGCTGGTGGACTACGACCCCGCGCAGGTCTCCCCCGACGATATCTGCACCGCTGTTGACCGCGCGGGCTACTCGGCCTCGCCCATCAGCACGGGCACCGACGCTGTCCAAAGCGGAAGTGCGCAAGCCAGGTCCGGCGCCGCCCATATGGAGTCGCCCACCAAAAAGCTGGAGGCCGCCGCCTCTGCCATGCGCACCCGCCTCATCATCTCGATCATCTTTCTCATTCCGCTGTTCTACATAGGCATGGGGCACATGCTCGGCTGGCCGCTGCCCGGCATCTTCACGGACCACATCCACAGCATGACGCTGGCGCTCACCGAGCTCGTCTTGCTCATCCCCATCGTCTACGTCAACGACGCGTACTTTATCAACGGCTTCAAATCACTCGTGCACGGCGCGCCCACCATGGACGCCCTCATCGCCGTCGGCGCCACCGCGTCGATCGCCTGGTCGCTCTACGCCATGTTTATCATGGCCGACCAGCTGGCCACAGGTCAGGTGCACGAGGCCATGATGACGAGCATGGACAACCTCTATTTTGAGAGCGCCGGCACCATCCTGTCGCTCGTCACCGTGGGCAAATACCTCGAGACGCGCAGCAAGTCCAAGACCGGAGGCGCCATCGAGGCGCTCATCGACCTGGCGCCCAAGACCGCGACCGTTGTGGCCGACGACGGCACCGAGACCGCTGTGGACGTCGACAGCATCCTACCCGGCCAGGTGCTGCGCGTGCGCCCCGGCGAGTCTATCCCTGTCGACGGCGTGGTGCTCGAGGGCGCGTCGGCCGTGGACGAGAGTGCACTCACCGGCGAGTCCATCCCCGTGGAAAAGACCGCCGGTGACACCGTCAACGCCGCCACGGTCAACCGCACCGGATCGTTTACTTTCCGTGCCACGCGGGTGGGTGCCGACACGTCGCTCGCCAAGATCATCCAGCTCGTCGAGGACGCCAACGCCACCAAGGCGCCCATCGCCCGCATGGCCGATAAGGTCGCCGGCGTGTTTGTGCCCGTGGTGTTTGCGATCTCGGCCGTGACCTTTGTGGCGTGGATGGCGCTGACCGGCAGCGTGAACGAGGCACTCACCTCCGCCGTAGCGGTATTGGTGATCAGCTGTCCGTGCGCACTCGGCCTGGCCACGCCCGTCGCCATCATGGTGGGCACCGGCGAGGGCGCCGAAATGGGCATCCTGTTTAAGAGCGCCGAGGCGCTGGAGAACCTGCGCAACGTGGGCACCGTGGTGCTTGATAAGACGGGCACGGTCACCCGCGGCAAGCCTGCCGTGACCGATATTGTGGTTGCCGCGCGCGCCGACGGCTCGCCCGCCATGAGCGAAAAGGCGCTGCTCAAGTTGGCCGCCGCGCTGGAGCGCTCGAGCGAGCACCCGCTGGCCGAGGCGATTATGGCCGAGTGCGAGACACGCGGGATCGTCGCGCGCATGGTCGAAGACTTTACTGCCGTGCCCGGTCGTGGCGTTACGGCGCACGAGGGGCAAAACGCCATTGCAGCCGGCAACGTACGCCTGATGGACGAGCTGGGCGTTACCGTGCCCGCGGGTCTTGCCGAGCAATTTGCCGCCGAGGGCAAGACGCCGCTGTTCTTTGCCAAGAACGGCGAGCTTGCCGGCACCATTGCCGTGGCTGATGAGGTCAAGGAGACGAGCGCCGGGGCCATCGCCGCATTGCGCTCGCTTGGCGTCGACGTGCGCATGCTCACCGGCGACAACCGCGTCACTGCCGAAGCAATCGCCCGCCGCGTGGGACTGAGCAGCGAGCAAGTCATCGCCGACGTCCTCCCCGCCGACAAGGAACGCCATGTGCGCGAACTGCAGGACGCGGGCGGCAAGGTCGCCATGGTGGGCGACGGCATCAACGACTCCCCCGCCCTAGCGCGCGCTGACGTGGGCCTTGCCATCGGTACCGGCGCCGACATCGCCAAAGAAGGGGCAGATGTGGTACTCATGCGCAGCGACCTCATGGACGTCGCCCGAGCCATCGAGCTGTCGCGCGCCACGATCCGCAACATCAAGCAAGACCTGTTCTGGGCGCTGTTCTACAACGGCATCGGCATTCCGCTGGCGGCGGGCGTGTTCTTCCCGCTCACCGGATGGCAACTCTCGCCGATGTTTGGCGCCGCAGCTATGAGCCTGTCGAGCGTCTGCGTCGTAAGCAATGCGCTGCGCTTAAAATCCTTTAAGCCAAAAGTGGCAAAATAAGCTCACCATTAAGTCCATTTAGAACGGGTTTTCCAGGTACCCGAGATTGATCTGAAAGAGGAGCGACGCGTACTTTGGTACGCGAGCGACGGCTTGAAGGTCAAGGTCGGGTGCCTGGGAAAGCCGACACAACAGAGAGGAATACCCATGCGTTACACGATCAAGACTTCCGGCCTTATGTGCGGCCACTGCGACGCTACTGTCGAGACGGCACTGCTCAACGTGGCCGGCGTGACCGACGCCGACGCCGATCACGAGACCCAGACCGTCCAGGTAGAGTGCGCCGACACCGTGACCGCCGAGCAGCTCGCCGCCGCCGTCGAGGGCGCCGGCGAGAAATTCCATGCCCTGTCCGTAACCGCCGCGTAGCAGCTACCAGAAGCATTCGACCCCATCGACCAGAAACGAGGACCCGCCATGATGGCAGACCACAAATCGGTGATCCGCATGCTCAAGACGGCACGCGGCCAGATTGACGGCATCCTACGGATGGTCGAGGAGGACCGTTACTGCGTCGACATCTCCACGCAGCTCATGGCAACACAGGCGCTCCTCGCGCGCATCAACGCCGACGTGCTCAAGGCGCATATCGAGGGCTGCGTGACTTCGGCAATCGAATCGGGCGACGAGGACCTCAAAGCCGCCAAGCTCGCCGAGATCGAACGCGTCGTCGACAAGCTCTCCAAGTAATTGGGGCATTGGGGACAGACTTCTTTGCACCGTCTTGGTATTCCGGGGACAGGTATGTTTGCACCACATTGGTGCAGATTAACCTGTCCCCCTTGCTCTAAATCGGGTATAAAGGCGTGCAGCATATCGAACGAAAGGCAATTTGCATGAATGACTTTATGAGGGGTCGCAATGGTGCCGACGAGCTCACCATCGTGATGGGTTTTGTTGGCATCGTCATCGCAATGATCGGATCGATGGCCCGCATCCAGTGGCTCAGCTGGATCGCCATCGCCGTGATCGTGCTTGGCGTGCTGCGCGGCCTGTCCAAAAACATCGACGCACGTCACAAGGAAAACGAGGCCTTTGTCGCCGCGACCGCCAATGTTCCCGGCTTGGGCAAGTTTGTCGCCAGCTTGGGCGGTGGCGCTGCAGCGGCCAGCACCTCACGCGCGGCCGGCACCAGTAAGGAAGACTTTGAGCGTGCCAAGCGCACGGCCAAGAAGATGTGGAAGGGGCGCAAGACCACGGCATATCTCAAGTGCCCCAACTGCGGCCAGATGCTCTCCGTCCCCAAGGGCAAGGGCAAGATCCGCGTCACCTGCCCCAAGTGCCACGCCAAGATGGAGACGCGCTCCTAGCCGCCATACCGTGGGACAAAATAAAAGCCGAGGCCTCGCACTGAGGCCTCGGCTTTTATTGATTATGACAAAGGGATTGCCCCTTTGTCGCATCGCCATATCGCGCGCTTACGCCACGCCGTCGCGGGCGAGCTCCTCGGCCAGTGCCTCGGCCGGCATTGCCATAATCGTGTCGAGCTCGGCGTCCACCTCGGGAATATGCTTCACCTTGAGCTTGCGTACCAGATCACCGCGACACATCACGTGCATCGGCTCACGCAGGGCGCACAGGTCATCGAGCGGGTTCTTGCGCGTCACCAGGATATCGGCGGCCTTGCCGCACTCGATTGTGCCGGTCTCGCCGCCCAGCCCCAGCAGCTCGGCATTGACCTGCGTGGCCGTATGCAGCGCGAAGGCGTTACTCACGCCGACATACTTGGCAAAATAGGCCACCTCACGCCATATGTCGTACTGCGTCACGAACGGGCAGCTCGAATCTGTGCCAAGCCCCACCTTAACGCCAGCTTCCAGTGCGGCACGAGCACTCTCGATGATGCCCGAGCACACGATGTCGCCGTTCTTCTTTTGCGTATCGGTCGAATGGGTCTTTTCCGGGTCGAGCAATACAAACGGCAGCGCCGGGCTGATAGTGCAGGTCACGCTCGGCACACGCCCCTCGAGCTGCGTGCCCGCGGCGCCACAGTACAGCTCCAAGATCTCGGGCGTCAACGGAGCGCCGTGCTCAATCGTGTCAACACCGGCCTCAAGCGCGGCCTTCACACCTTCGGTGCTCTCGACATGGGCCATGACCGGAAGGCCAACCTCGTGCGCCGCCTTGCACGCCGCCGCGGCGACATCGACCGGCATGCGCAGCACGCCCGGCTCGCCCACCTCAGTCGCATCGAACACGCCGCCCGTTACGAACAGCTTAATGACGTCGGCACCGCGCGCATACAGGTCGCGCACTTGTTCGGCTGCCTCGGCGGGACTGTTAGCCACCTGGGCGAACAAGCCAGCACCATGGCCGCCCGGCACCGTGACGCCCGTTCCCGGCGCCACCAGGCGAGGACCTTGATACTTACCTGCATCGATAGCATCGCGCACGGCAAGATCGGCAAACAGCGGGTCGCCCGCACCGCGCACCGTGGTCACGCCACTTGCCAGCTGCTGCTGGGCGCTGCCCTTAAGAATGTGGCGCACGATGGCGCGCCCCACGGGATTATCGAGCTTTTTCATCAGCGCGCCCGCATCGCCCGCCGAAACCGGCTTGCCCGAGCCGCACAGATGCACATGCATATTGATGAGACCTGGCATGAGATACGCACCTGCCAGGTCGATGACCTCGGCCCCCGCCGGAGCTTGGGCCACGGCGCTCGGACCAATCCAGGTGATGACACCGCGTTCAACGGCCACGGCTATATCGGGCTGCGGCTCCATATGTTCCGAACCATCCAGGACAGTCGCATTGATAAACAACGTGGAACGATCGGCAGACGCCATATCGAGCTCCTCCCTCACGATTAACTTGAACATTTGTCCATTATCACCCGGCGCGACAGGGTTGCTGCGGACATATCGGCTAACGGGAGGAAGAGAAGGGCGTGAGGATGAACAAACCAGTGCAGCGATGCTTCGGTCGTTCCAGCAAAACGTCTTGATCTGTAACAGATAGACCGTCTTTAACCTTCCAAATGTTACAGATCGAGATCTTTCGGCACTGCGTTTAACCTTTGTCTCAATCTGTAACAGTTGGTTCGAATTTTGGCCGTTAGATGCTACAGATCGAGATATTCTCCAGCCCCGTCGTCAAACGTCTAGATCTGTAACAAGTAGACAGGTTTTCGGCCTCTAGATGTTACAGATCGAGATCTTTTAGCGGCAGCCAACCTTCTGTCTTGATCTGTAACAGTTACGAGGCCAAACAGCCCCTTGTTGTTACAGATCGAGACAAACTCGGCAGGAACAACCACATCCGCGTCAGCTGCACCCCTCAGCGCCCATACCGCTGACGCTTCCATCCCTCAGCCAAATCGGCCCGCTGCGAAATACCCACCAGCCTCATTTTCTCGACCAGCTTCCCCGGGTTCTCGAGTTCATCGAACGTGAACCGAAGCACCTTGTGCCCGAGCATTGTCAGATGAGATTCCCGCTGACGCTCTGCCACGAACGGGTCGACCGACTCCCGACCCTCGCCGTTCTGCAAGGCATACTTCCCCTTTCCGTCGAGCTCGCCGATGACACATGTCCCGTCCTCGAGCCTCCAGAAATAATCGACCCGAAACACCTGGCTCAAATCGAGCGGATCGCGAAACTCCACCTGCAACTCCGGAACCGGAAAGCCGTATGCAATAAAGAACGCCCGGAACCGAGACTCGCCGCCGTTTTCGGACAGCCCGTCCGCATGCGACGCAATCACCTGAGCTCTGCGATACCCTCGCCTGCCCTCGCAATCGGCCTGGAGCCGCTCGCAGAGGTCGTCGCGCGACATGCCCTTCGCCCGCAATGCAGAATCGGCGATCGCCAGACCATACGAAAACGGTGCACGCAGCAGACAATCCTCCACCGTGCGCCAAAACGGCGTCACCCGCACGCCGTCGACGCGCTCAAGCGCACCCGCCGCCTGCGGACGCAGCAGCCTACACCCCATACTCAATGCCACCGAACATCCCGTTTTGACCAAGTAACGCGGCCCGAGCAGATCATTCGGCACCTCCAGACCCCATATCAGCGCGGCGTCATACCCCCAAAACGCCCAATCGGGGTGAAACTCGGCAAGCCCCTTGATGGTCCACCTCGCTTGCTCCGGCGGCGTCAATGCATCCCATTCATGCTGAAAACAGAATAGGTGCGATTCGGGCTCCGCAATATCGTCTGTGCCCACATGGCGCCGCAGCCACATGAGCTCGGCATTGTCGTGCGTTGCAAACAGTGTTCCCTGCTCGATCGCATCCTTCAGCCGGGCAAGCATCCTATTCCGCGCCAAAGTATTGCGAGTCGTATGTCTGTGCTCGCGGACGATATTGGACACTTCCATCACCACCAAATCTGGTAAACGAACCATTATCGCCGTTGCCACCGCCAGCAGCGTCTCAATCTGTAACAGGTAGACCAGTTTTCGGCCCCCAGATGTTACGGATTGAGACATTCCTCCAGCCTGTCGGCAAACATCTCGTTCTGTAACAGTTGCGGGCTCAAACAGTCACCAAATGTTACAGATCAAGACATTCTCCAGCCCCGTCGGTCAACATCTCAACCAGTAACAGTAAGACCGTGCTTTGGCGGCCAGATGTTACAGATTAAGACAAACTGGTGGAGAACGACGCGGCGGTACCAGCCCAACGATCCCTACTCCCATTCCTGTTCGTAGATGTTAAGCGACTTCACATACCGCCCCTGGGCACCCATGATGTCGCGGACCAGCCTCAGAAAGAAGCTGATACACGAGGTATCGAAGCCATCTTCCAGGTCTTCCGGATGGACGGCGCCGGGCCCGTCGACCGCCGTATCGCTCAGGCGCGCAATGTCGTAGAAGTAGAGCTGCCCCGCCGTCAGCCAGACATCGTCGACGCACGCGAGACGCACCGCAATCGCACCATCGTGCCAGTGCTCTTTTTGCACGATATGTGGGTCGTAGACATCAAAACGACGGTCGGTGCGTGTGTCACGCAGCGCGACCATACCAGTCGCAGGATCCTTGTCCAAAATGCCAAAGCGCGAGAAATACTGCGTGTCGCGCACCTGTTCGAGCCGCCTGAGCGAAGCAGGCGAAAGCGATGCCGGCGGCTCGTCCACATACAGCTCAAGCAGCGTCTTGCCATGGTAATAGGGACGCTCGAACAGCAGCCAATCGGTAAATGCCATGTTATAGGCCATGATTTCGCTTTGCGAAGGCTCCTCGCAATAGCTGAGCCATGGATCGACTATCACTTCGAACTGCGTGCGCGCCGACTCCAAAAACTGAAACTTGCGCAGCATCCAAAACTGGGCCATGTCGGCAATATCGTTACCGACGGCCTCGGTCAGACGTCCCCGGTCCAAAACATGATCAGCCATGACATCCTCCTCAAACTGATGAACCTCAATTTGAGCTTACGAGGAGGGCTGGTGGTCGCCGCCAGCGCGGACGAAATGAGCATCGGCTTGCAAACCAGATGCTGACCGAATACTTGACGGAACGCTTGACCGATACGTTATACCGAAACAAAACCCCAGTTAAACATAGGCAAATAAACAGAGATTTTGAGCTTGCCAGCCGCAGCCATCACGAAAACAGCAAGGCGTCGCAAGCCCGCACGTCAGCAAATGAGCAGTCAGACGTCAAGAGTGTCCCCGGCGACTAGACAAAAAAGGGTGTCCCCAATGACTAGTCGTTGGGGACACCCTTGAATGACTGCCTTACAGCCCCAAGGTCTCGGCAACCTCGGCGGCGCAGGCGAGGGCATCGGCCATGGCGCTCACCACGAGCGAGCTGCCGTTGCGGGCGTCGCCGGCCACATACACCGGCGCGGCATCCGCAGCAACGCCATCCACGCGGGCCGCAAGGTGCGAGCCCTCGGAAGCCATCACGGGCAGCGGGCGGCCCGCCGTGGCAACAGGCACGCCGACAGCTTCGAACACGCTGTGCTCCGGGCCCGTAAAGCCACAGGCGATGAGCACCAGCTGCGCCGGCACCTCGTGCTCGGAGCCCGCGATGCGCTCCGGCCTGCCGGCCGACCAGTCCAGATCGACCACGCGCAGACCCGCAGCCGCACCCTTCTTGTCCAGCAGCACCTCGAGCGTATCCACGCCCCAGGCACGCATCTCGCCACCCATCGCAGCGATAGCCTCCTGCTGGCCGTAGTCGGTCTTCTTAACGTTGGGCCACTGCGGCCAGGGGTTGCTCGCCGCGCGCTTATCGGGCGCCGCAGGCAAGAACTCAAACTGGCGCACGCTGCGCGCGCCCTGACGCACGACGGTACCCACGCAGTCGTTGCCGGTATCGCCACCGCCAATGACCACAACGTCCAGGCCGCGCGCGTTCACTGCGGGCTCGCCGCCATCGAGCACCGAGACGGTCGAAGCCGTCAGGTAGTCCACCGCGTACACCACGCCCGGAGCATCCACGTTCGTAGCCGAAAGACCGCGGGGTGCACGAGCACCAGCAGCCATCACAACGGCGTCAAAACCATTGAGCTTGGCCGCTACCGCAGGGTCCGTCACATCGGCACCCAGCTCAAACACAATACCCAGCTCGCGCATGAGCGCCACGCGGCGCTCGACCACAGACTTCTCGAGCTTCATGTTGGGAATGCCGTACATGAGCAAACCACCCGGACGGTCGTCACGCTCAAACACCGTCACGCGGGCGCCGCGACGCGCGAGCTCCCACGCAGCCACCAGGCCAGCAGGACCGGAGCCGACCACGGCAACCGTGGGTGCACCCTCCCCTGCCGGCTCAAAGCGGTGCGGACCGCCGTTGGCCCACTCATGGTCGCTGATCGCGCGCTCGTTGTCGTGAATCGTCGTGGGCTGGCCGTCGACCGAGCCCAGGTTGCATGCGGCCTCGCACAGCGCCGGGCACACGCGACTCGTGAACTCGGGCATGGGCGAGGTGAGCGACAAACGCTCGGCAGCCTCGTCCCAGCGGCCGCGGTACACCAACTCATTCCACTCGGGAATCAGGTTGTGCAGCGGGCAACCGCTCGGGCGTGCCTTGCCAAAGCTCGCGCCCATCTGGCAAAACGCCACGCCGCACATCATGCAGCGGCTCGCCTGGGCGCGACGCGCGTCGTCGTCGAGCTCCACGTACAGCGGATCAAAATCATGGCTGCGCTCCTCCACGGGGCGAAGCTCGTGGGTCACGCGATCGATATCAAGAAAAGCACCGGGCTTACCCATGGCACTTACGCCTCCTTCTTGGTCGAAGCAAAAGGGCTGGCAGCCACGGGCACAGCACCCGCAGCACCGCCCGCGACATCAAAGCGAGCGACATCCGCGGCGCTCGCGCGACCGGTCACAATGTCAAACGCCAGCTCCTCAGCCTGTGCATGCGTCTTGCCCACGGCCCCGGCCGCAGCGACGATCGCCAGCACGCGCTCGTACTCGGTCGGAATGACCTTCACAAAGTGCTTGCTCATCGTCTCAAAGCTGTAGAGCAGCTTAATGCCGCGCGGGCTCTGCGTCGCATCCACGTGCTCCTGGATGAGCGCGCGAATCTGCGCCAGCTCGCCGGCCGTCGGGGCTTTAAGCTCAACGCTCTCGTGGTTCACACGGGCATCGAGCGTGCCGTACTGGTCAAAGACATAGGCCACGCCACCCGTCATACCGGCAGCAAAGTTCTGCCCGACCTCGCCCAGGATGAGCGCCAGACCGCCCGTCATGTACTCGCAGCCATGGTTGCCGCAGCCCTCGACCACCACGGTGGCGCCGGAGTTACGCACGCCAAAGCGCTGGCCGGCCAGGCCGTTAATGAAGCCGCGACCGCTCGTGGCGCCAAAGAATGCAACGTTGCCCACGATGATGTTCTCGTCGAACTTGTAGGTCGCATGCGGGTTGGGGCGCACCGACACCTCGCCGCCCGAAAGGCCCTTGCCAAAGTAGTCGTTGGCGTCGCCGCACACGTTGAGCGTAATGCCACGCGGAAGGAACGCGCCAAAGCTCTGACCGGCCGAACCATCGCAATCGATGGTGATGGAGCCGGCGGGCAGGCCCTCGGGATGCGCCTTGGTCACCGCGTTGCCCAGGATGGTGCCCACGCAGCGGTTGACGTTGGCGATATCGGCGCGGAAGCGAATCGGACGCAGGTGCGCACGGGCATCGGCCGTATAGGGCACAAACAACGTGGAGTCGAGCGTCTTGTCGAGCTCGCTGTCGGCAGCCATCTGGGGCAGGAAGTGACGACCGTCGGCGCCCGGAATGTGAGCACCGAACTCGCAGGTCGCGCTCGCCAGCACAGGCGACAGATCCAGCAGGTTAGCCTTGCGGTTGCCCGGGACCTCGATCTGGCGTAAGCACTCGGGATGGCCGACCATATCGTCGACGGTACGGAAGCCCAGGCTCGCCATGACCTCGCGCAGCTGCTCGGCAACAAAGAGCATAAAATGCTCGACGTGCTCGGGCTTACCGCGGAAGCCATGACGCAGGCGGCAGTTTTGCGTCGCGATGCCGGCCGGGCAGGTGTCCTGCTGGCAGTCGCGCTGCATGAGGCAACCCATGGAGATGAGCGGCATGGTCGCAAAGCCAAACTCCTCGGCGCCCAGCAGGCAGGCGACAGCAACATCGGTGCCGTCCATGAGCTTGCCGTCGGCCTCGAGCACCACGCGCGAGCGCAGGCCGTTTTGCAGCAACGTCTGCTGGGCCTCGGCAAGGCCAAGCTCCAGCGGCAGGCCCGCATGCCAAATAGAGTCGCGCGCAGCGGCACCCGAGCCGCCATTGTGGCCGCTGATCAAGATCTTGTCGGCAGCGCCCTTGGCCACACCGGTGGCGATGGTGCCGACGCCGGCCTCACTGACCAGCTTGACCGACACGCGCGCGCCGGGGTTAGCGTTCTTAAGGTCAAAGATAAGCTCCGCCAGGTCCTCGATGGAGTAGATGTCGTGGTGCGGCGGAGGCGAGATCAGGCCGATGCCGGGCGTGGACTGACGGACCTCGGCAATCCAGGGGTAGACCTTCTTGCCGGGCAGGTGTCCGCCCTCGCCGGGCTTGGCGCCCTGGGCCATCTTGATCTGAATCTCGAAGGCGCTGCACAGGTAGCGGCTCGTCACGCCAAAGCGCGCGCTTGCCACCTGCTTGATGGCGGAATTCTTGGAGTCACCGTTGGCCAGCGGGGTCTCGCGACGCGGATCCTCGCCGCCCTCGCCCGAGTTGGAACGACCGTGCAGGCGGTTCATGGCGATGGCCATGCACTCGTGTGCCTCTTTGCTGATGGAGCCATACGACATGGCACCGGTGTTAAAGCGGCGAACGATGTTGAGCGCGGGCTCCACCTCGTCGAGCGAAACCGGCGTGCGGCCGCTGGCATTAAAGTCGAGCAAGTCGCGCAGGCGCACGGCACGGCCGGTGCGGTGCAGGCGGGCGCTGTACTCCTTAAAGGTGTCGTAGCTGTCCTCGCGGCAGGCGGTCTGCAGCAGGTAGACGGTCTGCGGGTCGATAAGGTGATCCTCGCCGCCGAGCGGGCGCCACTTGGTCAGACCCAGCGTGGGCAGCTGATCGGGAGCCGGGCTCTTAAGGATAGCGAGCGCGGCGTCGTAGCGCTCGTTTTGCTCGCGCTCAACGTCCTCGACACCCATACCGCCCACACGGCTCACCGTGCCGGCGAAGTACGCGTTGACGAACTCCGGTGTAAAACCCACGGCCTCGAAAATCTGCGCCGAATGGTAGCTCTGCACCGTGGAGATGCCCATCTTGGACATGATGGAGACGATGCCGGCGGTCGCAGCCTTGTTGTAGTTGGCGATGCCCTGCTCGGCTGTCACGTCCAGGTCGCCGCGTGCCGCCAGATCACGAATGCACGCATGTGCGTTGTACGGATAGATGCCGCTCGCGGAATAGCCCACCAGCGCCGCAAAGTCGTGCGGGGACACGGCGTCGCCGCACTCCACCACGATGTCGGCAAAGGTACGCACGCCGGCGCGGATCAGATGGTTGTGTACGCAGCCCACGGCGAGCAGCGACGGCACGGGCACCTCGCCCGCAGCGGCACGATCGCTCAACACCACGATGTTCACGCCGTCGCGGACCGCAGCCTCAACGTCCTCTGCAAGCTGCTTGAGCGCAGCCTGCAGCGTGCCCTCGCCGGCATCGCGGCGGTAGACGGCACGGAAACGGCGGGTCTTAAAGCCCACGCGGTCGATGGCGCAAATGCGGTCGAACTCCTCCTCGCTCAGCAGCGGACGCTCCAGGCGCACCAGCTGACAAGCCGTGCGGGAGTCCTCGAGCAGGTTGCCGTGGTTGCCCAGGTAGAGCGTGGTCGAGGTGACTATATGCTCGCGCAGGGCGTCGATCGGCGGGTTCGTGACCTGGGCAAACAGCTGATAGAAATAGTCGTAGAAGGAGCGTGTCTTCTTGGACAGGCAGGCCAGCGGCGCATCGATACCCATCGAGGCGAGCGGCGCCTTGCCCTGCTGGGCCATGGGACGCACGACTTCGTCAACATCATCCCAGTGATACCCGAGCTTGGCCATGCGCACGGCGGCGGGCACCTCGGTATCCTCGGCGGGCGTGGGCGCGACGGGCTTGTCGAGCGCGTCGACGGTCAGCGTCTCTTCGGCGATCCAGTCGCGATAGGGCTTTTCCTTGGCGTAACGGGCGCGCAGCTCGTCGTTGTAGATGACGCGGCCGCGGGCAAAATCGACCTCGAGCATCTGGCCCGGTCCCAGACAGCCGCTCGTCAGGATGTTCTCGGGGCTCACCTCGATGGTGCCCACCTCGCTCGCCAGCATAAAGCGGCCGTCGCGCGTCACGTAGTAGCGGGCGGGGCGCAGGCCGTTGCGGTCGAGGGCGGCACCCAGCGTGCGACCGTCGGTAAAGGCGATGGCGGCCGGGCCGTCCCAGGGCTCCATGAGCATGGACTGGTAGGCGTCGTAGGCGCGGCGTTCCTCGCTCAGGCTGCCGTTGTGGTCCCACGGCTCGGGCAACAGCATGGATGCGGCGCGCGTGAGCGGGCGACCGTTCATGACCAAAAACTCGAGCACATTGTCCAAAATCGCGGAATCGGAGCCCTCGCGGTTGATGATGGGCATCACGCGCTCAAGATCGTGCTGCAGCACGGGGCTGTACAGGTTGGGCTCGCGGGCACGAATCCAGTTGACGTTGCCCTTGAGGGTGTTGATCTCGCCGTTGTGGATGATAAAGCGGTTGGGGTGCGCACGCTCCCAACTGGGCGTGGTGTTGGTGGAGTAGCGCGAGTGTACGAGCGCCACGGCCGTCTTGACGGCGGCGTCGTTGAGGTCGATGAAGAAGCGGCGCATCTGTGTGGCGACCAGCATGCCCTTGTACACGATGGTGCGCGAGCTCATGGAGCACACATAGAAGATCTTGTTGCGCAGGGCAAACTCGGCGTCAGCCTTCTTCTCGATGGTGCGGCGGCACACGTACAGGCGGCGCTCGAAGGCGTCGCCGGCGGGCGTGTCGTCCGGACGGCCCAGGAAAGCCTGCAAGATGGTGGGCATGCAGGCGCGGGCTGTCTCGCCCAGGTCGTGCGGGTCGACGGGCACCTCGCGCCAAAAGAGCAGCGGCACGCCGGCCTCGGCGCAGCCCTCCTCAAACGCGCGACGGGCATCCTCCACGCCCTTGTCGTCCTGCGGGAAGAACAGCATGGCCACGCCATAGTCGCCCTCTGCCGGCAGAATCTGGCCGCACTTTTGAGCCTCTTTACGGAAAAAGTGATGCGGAACCTGGAACAGGATGCCGGCGCCGTCGCCGGTGTTCTTCTCGAGTCCGGTGCCGCCGCGGTGCTCCAAGTTGACCAGAATGGACAGTGCATCGTCCAGAATCTGGTGATGACGCTCACCGTTGATATCGGCAAGCGCGCCGATGCCACATGCATCGTGGTCGAATTCGGGGCGATAAAGGCCCTGCTGCTGAGCGGAATCTGCCTGCATCGCGATCCTCCCCTAGATATTTAGACAGTCAGTTGAATAGGCATACTAGGAGCATCGCCGACCCGTTGTGTTTCCCGCCCGTTTCGAAACAATCGCGTAACGCACGCCCTACGAATGGACACCGCCGACCTCAAGGGCGACAACATAGGCCCCAAGTTCGGCCTGCAAACTCACCTCTTCAAACATCTCAATCTGTAACAGTAAGACCCAATTTCGACGACTAACTGTTACAGATTGAGATTTTCTGCAGGACAGTTTTGGTTTGTCTCGATCTGTAACACGAAGGGCCGGTTTTTGCAGCTAACTGTTACAGATCGAGATTTTCCATAGGACCATTTCTTCCTGTCTCGATCTGTAACACCTAGGTCCAATTTCCATCCCTAGTTGTTACAGATCAAGACATTTCGGCAACTCCTTTCCCCATCCTATTCAAATACAACAATTTTGTTAGTCTCGGTTAACCTTTAAGCCTAAAACGGGTACCCTTTACGGCGTCAAACAAACGGCACGCAGGAGTGCACCATGCTCAACCATCTCAAACAACACTTTGGTTCCCGGCGCACCGGTGGTCACGGAGGCCTAGACATTGCGCGGCATATCGGCCCCGGGTTGCTCGTCACCGTCGGCTTTATCGACCCGGGCAACTGGGCCTCCAATATGGCCGCGGGCTCGCAGTTTGGCTACGCGCTGCTGTGGATCGTCACGCTGTCCACGATCATGCTCATCGTGCTGCAGCACAACGCGGCGCACTTGGGCATCGCCACGGGCATGTGTCTTGCCGAGGCCACGACGCGCCACCTGCCCCGCCTCGTCGGGCGTGCGATACTCGGCAGCGCGTATCTAGCCACGGTCGCCACCGCCATGGCCGAAGTCCTGGGCGGTGCGATCGCGCTCCAGATGCTCTTTGGACTGCCCGTGCGCGCCGGCTGCGTCATCGTGGCCACGGCATCGATGGCAATGCTCATGACGAACTCCTACAAGCGTGCCGAGCGCTGGATCATCGCCTTCGTCGGCGTGGTAGGACTCTCGTTTTTGGCCGAGCTTGCGCTAGTCAAGGTCGACTGGCCGCAAGCCACCGCAAGCTGGATCACGCCCAGTATGCCCACCGGCTCGGCCGCGATTATCGTAAGTGTCCTAGGCGCGGTCGTTATGCCTCACAACCTCTTCCTGCACTCCGAGGTCATCCAATCCATGCACTTCGAAGGCCAAGGCGAGCAAGTTATCGAGGAACGTCTGCGCTACGAGCTCTTCGACACGCTCTTTTCGATGGGCGTGGGCTGGGCAATCAACTCGGCCATGGTCATCCTGGCCGCAACGACCTTCTTTGCGCACAGCATTGTCGTAGACGACCTCGCCGTCGCAGCGGCCACGCTCTCCCCCATCTTGGGCCCGGCGAGCTCGACCATCTTTGCGGTAGCGCTGCTGTTCGCGGGACTATCGAGCAGCGTGACAGCGGGCATGGCGGCGGGAACCATCACCGCGGGCATGTTCGACGAGGAATACGACATCCACGACCGACATTCCTCGATCGGGGTGGCGGCTTGTTTCGTCGGCGCAGTGGCGGCGTGCTTGGTCGTCCCAAATCCTTTTGAGGGTCTCATCTGGAGTCAGGCACTGCTGTCGCTTCAACTGCCGATTACGGTCTTTGTGCTCATACGGCTCACCAGCTCAGCCCGCGTTATGGGCAAATACGCCAACTCGCGCCCGCTCAACGCGCTGCTCGTAGGGATCGGCGTCATCGTGACGATTCTCGACATCGTGCTGCTAACGGG
This sequence comes from uncultured Collinsella sp., assembly GCA_902496455.1. Taxonomy (GTDB): domain Bacteria; phylum Actinomycetota; class Coriobacteriia; order Coriobacteriales; family Coriobacteriaceae; genus Collinsella. The sequence goes on along the minus strand of CABVAY010000006.1, from coordinate 26,942 downwards.
GATGTAATTGGGATGGCGTGACTGTCCAGATATAACGTCTTAATCTGTAACACGTGAGACCGTTTTAAACCGTCAGATAAACCAAAAGGGCCCCGGCCGAGAATTCGACCGGGACCCTTGGACAGAGCTATGTTCGGCTTTCGCCGTGTGCCTGCGAGTTACTCCTCGACGAGCTCAAACTGATCGGGACCGACGCCGCACACCGGGCACACGTAGTCCTCGGGCAGCTCGGGCGTGTCGACCTCAACCTCGTAACCGCAAACGGTGCACACAAACTTATACGTCTTCTTCTCCTCAGCCATGATGTTCTCCTCTCGAACGTGACTGCTGGTGTACTTACTTATTAGTATATATTCTCAATAACATAATGCAAGTATTTTTAGAACATTTCTAGCCTTGATACGACGAGGCTTTGGGCGGCGTCTTGCCCTTTAGCACCTTGTGATAGTAGTCGTACGTCAGCGGCGTCTCGTCGCTCAGGCGCTCGGCATCCTCGACCTCGCCAATAAACAGCAGATGCGTGCCCACATCCACAGTGTCGATCAAACGGCAGCTAAACAGGGCCGCCGCGTGCTCGGGCACATAGGGCATGCCCAGAGCCGTCTCGCGGATCTCGTATTTGGCAAACTTGTCATAATCGCTGCTGGTGCGGAACCCAAAGTTACCGATGTAGAGCATGTCGGCGGTCTGATCGATCACGGTCAGCGCGAACGCTTTGGCCGATGCGATGACGCCCGAGGTGACATTGTCCTTGTTCACGGCAACCGAAATACGCGGCGGCATGGACGTCACCTGCACCGCAGTGTTGATGACGCAGCCGGCGCGCAGCCCGTCTGCCGCGGCGCTCACCACGTACAGGCCACTCGGCATGGTAAAGAACGCAGTTTTGTCCATAACGATCACTCCCCTAGCTCGGGTTGGAACCTCATGAATGTATGTACCCACAAAAAAGGCGGCACCCATAACGGACGCCGCCTTTGAGACATATGTGTCAGAACAGTAAGAAAGATAAGACGCCCGCAGTTGCGGTGAAATAGGGACTGAATAGCCCCTCAAACAGGCAAAACAGTCCGTATCTCACCGCAACTTATATAGAGTGCCTACCGGTTGCGTTCCTTGAGGGCGCGGTCGATCTCGCGTTGGACATCACGCTTGGCCATGTCCTCGCGCTTGTCGTAGAGCTTCTTGCCGCGACCCAGACCCAACAGCAGCTTTACGCGGCCGTCGGTATTAAAGTAGAGCTCCAACGGAACCAGCGCATAACCACGGTTGCGAAGTTTGCCGTCAAGAAAGTCGATCTCCTTGCGGTGCAGCAGCAGACGACGCCGACGATCGGGATCGCGATTCCACACGCCACCATGGCTATAAGGGTGGATATGCAGGCCGACGAGCCAGCACTCCCCGCCGCGGATCAGCGCGAAGGTATCGGTGATCTGGCAGGCGCGCTCGCGAATCGACTTGACCTCGGTGCCGCTCAGTTCAATGCCACACTCAAATGTCTCATCGATAAAGTACTCGTGATGCGCCGAGCGATTCTTGGAAATGAGCTTGCGCTCGCGCTTACTGGGCATCGCCGGCCTCCTTGGCGCCATCGGCGTTTGAGCCCGCAGCCTCGCGCTTTGCCTTGCGCTCGGCATTGAGCTCGGCATCGCTCTCGCGCACCAGCTTGATAATCGCCGCGCAGGCCTCCTCGCCCACCAAGTCGCGAGCACGCACCGTCAGGCGCGTCGCCTCCTGCTTGTCGCCGTCGCTTGCGGCATCGGTCGCGCACATAATCAGGCAGATGGCAATCTCGGCCGAAGGCGAGGTCGGCACGCCTTGCAGGGCCAGTTCACCCATCACGTGGTCGTCGCTCTCGTCAGCGGCATCCGGATAGGTGGTATGGATCTTGTTGAGCAGACGCGTCGTATGCGCATCGTTGGGCGCCAGGCGCAGCGCCAGACGCGCGCAGCCCACGGCAGCCGAAACGTTCTCGGTCTCGGGCTCCAAGAAGTACTGACCTAGATTGGCGTAAGCGCGGGCGGCGCACTTGCCATCACTTGCACGCTCCAGCACCGAGAACGAGAGCGATGCCCATTCCTGCTTGTCCTCGAGTGCGCGGAACAGCTCGGCCAAATCCAAGCGATAGTTGCAGTTCATGGGGTCCCAACGCACAGCCTGCATCAGGGCATTACGAGCGCTCACATAATCCTGCTGGCGAATGTAGGCAAACGCCATGTCAGAGTACAGGCGGTCAAACGGCACCTCGACCTGCACGAGCTCGCGCGGATCCTTCTCCACGCGGCGATAGGCCAAGCGCTCAAACTTGCTATCGAAGCTAAAGTATTGACGCTTCTCCTCCGTCTTGCACTCAGCATCAATATACTCCTCGGCGAGCTCCACCAGACGCTCCAGCAGCGGCGTCGCCGTAGCCAGGTCGCCCTGCGCCAGATAGTTCTCGGCATACGTGATGTCTTGCAAGCTGATGGGCAGATCCATGGCTACTCCTCGATCTGAGCGAAACACGGCAGGCGCCGTATATACGGTCAATACACAAAACCCGGGTCTCTTACGAGGCCCGGGCGTTCAATTTTGGTAGCCCGTACCAGATTCGAACTGGTGATCTCCGCCTTGAGAGGGCGGCGTCCTAAACCGCTAGACGAACGGGCCATATGTAGCAAATGCAATGGCTGGGATGGAGGGAGTCGAACCCCCATTGACGGAACCAGAATCCGCTGTCCTGCCATTAGACGACATCCCAATGACTGCATCGCAGCGCTCGGCTGTGCCTTTGCGCAAGAAAGAAATATACGGGAAGTCCCGCCGTGACGCAAGCCCTAATTTTGACTTTTTTGAAATTCAGTCAAATTGGCCTAATTTAGTCCAACCCGTGAAGGACCTGTGAAGCCAACCGCTGTACACGAAGGGCAAAACGCCGCGAGCGGTAGCCGTCAACCGTTGGCAGATTCTACCGTGAAAACGATAGCACCAGGCAACACAATCGAAGTATCAATGATCGCGTAGATATCGAGGCGCCATGGACGAAGAGCTTGATTACCTATGGGAGACCCTGGGCCTCGAGATCACTGCCGACCTTTGGCCCGAACGGGACAAAATTCACCCCACGTTACGCCCCGCCATTACTGTGGTGCAGGCAAAATACCGCCGTGCATCCTTTTTGATCATGCGGATGTCATGGCACGCGGGACTCCCCGACCTTAAGCGAATCCAGGCAAGCCTCGTCGAGCTGTCCGGCCTGCCGACCGTCATATCCGAGGCGCACCTGGAGCAGCGCCAGCGCGAGCGACTGCAACAGCAGCGGATTCCCTTTATCTGCCCCGGCGTTCAGGCATATCTGCCCTTTATGGACGAGGAGTACTGGAGCGGCAAGCCCAACAAACACGTAAAGGTCTACGATCCGCACGAATGGGCACAGCTGGCGGACTGACTGGGGCAGGCCCGCCGGCGGAAAGTGCGTCCCACCCTGAGCACTCAAAACGGGACGCACTTTCCGCAGCCGCTACAGCAACGCCTCGGCCCAAGCCGATTCCCTAAAGCCGGGAATCGCAAAGTCGTCGCCCACCAGCAGCGGACGCTTGACCAGCATGCCGTCGGTCGCCAGCAGCTCGTAGCACTCCCGATCCGTCATGCCCGCATCCAGACGCGCCTTCAGACCCAGCTCTCGATATTTCATGCCCGACGAATTAAAGAAGCGCCGCACCGGCAGCCCCGAACGAGCAATCCAGGTCGCAAGCTCATCGGCCGTGGGGTTGTCCAAAACGATATCGCGGTCGATATACTCTACCCCATGTTCGTCCAGCCATGCCTTGGCCTTCTTACAGGTCGAGCACTTGGGATATTCAACAAACAGTACGGTCATGGGAATCCTCCGAATATAGATCGGCCAACGCAGGCACACGCCACACGAGGCGCCTTCGTATGATGGGCCAATTGTAGCCCACGGGTCACACGCTAAACGAACCGTACCCCGAATCCGCGTTTGATGAACGGCAGCAGCTCCATTGCCTCGGGCGTGATATGGCCCGCAACGTTCATGCGCTCGTCGCCGGGAAGATCGACCCGCGCAATCTCAAGCTCGCCTTCGTAGCGCCCATATCCGCTATTACTCACAGCGATCGACCCCGCCTTTCGCGGCAGGCCGGCTCCGGCATCCGTCGGCACGGAATCCGGCTTAAGCTTCGTACGTGACTCCTGAGACCTAAAGATGAGGACACTCGAGTCGGGCCGGTCGTGATGAATCTGCCCGCGCACATAGGTATAACCGGGCTCAAGCTCGCATTGCAAATCCACGTATCCGGCGGAAACTTGAGCAAACTGCGCCCAGCCCGCATCGGATAGATCGGGGTCGCCGACCAACACAATGTCGCAATCGGCGCCATGTGCAAGCTCAAGCATATTGAGAGCAACCTTTGACGCGCGACCGCGCTGCGCCTCGACCGTCGGCAGTCCCTCGAATACCGGCCCGCGAACGTTAGCATCACCCGGCACAAAAGCCATGATTTCGAATCCAAGCGCCGCAAGACGAAGATTCGTCCGAGCAACATCTTCAAGAGCTAAACCGGTATAAGGCTTGGGGTAAAAATTGTGGCAGGCGGCAAAACGAGTCACATCGGCACCGGCCTCACGCCACGATGCGATTTCATCAGAACTCACCGTCGATGCATTGACCACAATGTGAAATACACCGGACAGCTCCGCGACCCGCTGGGCGCTAAAGCCATAGTCCAAACGAAGGTATTCCAACCCCAGATCGCGCAGGTCCTCGATGCGCTCAAGCCCGAGCAAATCGCACGTGCGAGGCCCCACATCGGCAATGAGCGCAATGCCGCGGGCGGAAAGCAGCGACAGCACATGACGGACCTTATCGGCATACGCCGCTCCCCCATCCTCGGGAATATGCAGCGAGGTGAACGCATAGCGCGCACCCGCCGCGGCACCATGTTCAATCGTCCGCTCAATATCCTGCAGAGGGCTGGAAAGATAAATCGAAATACCCGTTTTCACGCTTCAACGCTCCTTTAAAAAAGGCCGGCGGAGCAGCTAGCCCCGCCGGCACAACCATAGCATCAAGAAATCTGCCGCGCACCGCGAGCCCCGAGCAACACGGCTCGCGATATCAAACTACTCGCCAAAGAACTCGTTGATCTTCTGCTCGTCGACGCCAAAGAACCACGTCAGGACAAAGCCGGCGGCATAGGCAAGCAGCATAGCGGCAACGTAGCCGAGCTGCTGGCCAGGAACAACGATCAGTAGGCCAAACAGACCGGAAACGCCCTGAGAAACCGTGCCGATGTGAAGCAGCGCCGCGAGCGCGCCGCCAAATCCGGCACCCAGGCAGGCCGTCACAAACGGACGAACGAGCGGCAGCGTAACAGCATACATCAGAGGCTCGCCCACACCCAGGATTCCAACGGGAATGGACTCTGCGACGTACTTCTTGAGCTTGGCGTTCTTGGTCTTAAAGTACAGCGCCAAACCGGCACCGACCTGGCCGCCGCCAGCCATCATAAGGATGGGAAGCAGGTAATTGATACCCTTGGTAGCGCCGTCGGGATCGTTGAGCATAGCGTGGATCGGCGTGAGCGCCTGATGCAGGCCGACGGACACCAGCGGCAAGAAGCCTGCCGACAGGATATAGCCGCCCAGGACGCCCAGTTTCTCGAAGATAAAGGTCAAAACGCTAAAGATGGCAGTCGTCAGCCATGCGCCAACCGGCTGGATGACGAGCATCAGAGCAAAGGCGCCGATGATGAGCACCAACAGCGGGGACAAGAACGTGTCGAGCGCGTTGGGCATAACCTTGCGAATCTGACGCTCCATCCAGGCAAAAAATGCACCAGCGATGAGAGCCGCGATCATGCCACCCGCCGCGGGGTTGTACTGCGCATTGGTGAGCGGCAGCAGAATGGCAGTGGCAGGATCAGCCGCGCCAGGCGCAAGCAGGGGCATGGCACTGTTGGCGATACACATCATGCCGGCGATGCCGCCCAGCGCAGCGGAGCCACCAAACTCACGTGCCGCGTTATAGCCCACCAAGATGGGCAGATAGGCAAACAGGGCCCAGCCCATGGAACGAATGCCCTGGTACCACCACTCGCCTGCAAGCGCGCCTGCCGTCGAGACGTTAATGACGTTGCAGATACCGTTGATGAGGCCAGCCGCAATGATGCCGGGAAGCAGGGCGACGAAGACATTGGAAATCTTCTTGAGGAAGGCCTGAACCGGCTTGGACTCGTACTTGGCTTTCTGCGCGGCCTTGTTTGTGGCCGCAGCGTCAACCACGCTCTCGTCGGCAACGCCTTTCGCAAGGCCGGTGAGCTTGGAGAACTCCTCGAGCACCTTATTCACCTTGCCCGGACCCAGCACGATCTGCATCGTGTCGTCCTCGACCAGGCCCATCACGCCGTCGAGCGCCTTAATACCCTCCGTGTCGACGTTGCCCGTGTCTTTGACGGTCACGCGCAGGCGCGTCATGCACGCCGCGTTTGCGAGCACGTTGTCTTTACCGCCCAAAAGGTCCAGCAGCTTTTGAGCCAGCTCTTTGTTCGTCATAACTCCTCCTTATATTGGGTATCTCGTCTAGATGTCATATCAGCTCACGCCGTGCACCTATTGGACATCGGCATTGCTCTTCTCATGGCCACTCACCGCAGTACGGACATGGCCGTGCGCCCGTTCAAGAGCTACCGCAGCCTGCTCGGCATCGCAGTCCAACAGCACCGAGACAATAGCGGTTTTTACGTGGCCGCCGGCATCCGCAAGCGCCTGAACAGCGCGCTCGCGCGTGCAGCCGGTCGCCTCCATCACGATGTTCTGGCCGCGCACCACCAACTTCTCGTTCGTCTGCTGCACATCGACCATCAGGTTTTGGTATACCTTGCCGATCTTGACCATGGCACCGGTCGAAATCATGTTGAGAATGAGCTTTTGAACCGTTCCCGCCTTGAGCCTCGTTGAGCCGGTCAGCACCTCGGGACCGGGCACGGGCTCAATGGCAAGATCTGCGCTCTCCCCGATCTTCGACCCTTGGTTGCAGGCAATTGCAATGGTCTTGCACCCAGTTGCCTTGGCGTACGCAAGGCCGCCCACCACATAAGGAGTACGGCCGCTTGCCGCCAGGCCAACGACAAGATCCTTGTCCGAGAGTCCACGCTCCCGCAGGTCGCTCGCGCCAAGCTCCTCGCTGTCTTCGGCACCTTCGACAGCCTTGATAAACGCCGTCTCGCCTCCGGCAATGAGCCCGACAATCAGATCGGGTGACACGCCAAACGTGGGCGGACACTCCGAAGCGTCGAGTACGCCCAGACGACCGCTGGTGCCTGCGCCCATGTAAAAGACGCGCCCGCCGCGCTCGAGTGTCTCAGCAGCCCAGTCGATTGCCATGGCAACCTGGGGCAACACTTTCGTGACCGACTGGACGGCACGAAGATCCTCATCGTTCATCGTCGTGACGATTTGCAGCGATGTCATCGTATCGAGGTCCATTGACCTTTGATTACGCTGTTCGGTCGTGAATTTTGTTAAATCGAGCATTTCATTCACCTCATCTTTCCTGTTTCTCGATGTAGTTTTGCTTTATGACATGCGTCGCCCGTTCGTAGTCGCTGGCAACGTAAGCAGCGTACAGGGCATCGACAACCATAAGCTGGGCCATACGCGAAGCCATGGCACCGCTGCGGACCAAGGGTTCACTCGCAGCGACGCCGAGCACGGCATCGACCATGGTGGCAAGCTTGGATGATCCATCTACTTTGGTAACGGCCACAACGGGACAGTTGTGACGTTGAGCCTCGGCGGTGCAGTCCAGCACCTCTTGCGTCAAGCCCGAGTAGCTAAAGGCGATTGCCATATCGCCCTCATGCATGTTCTTGGCACATAAGAGCTGATCATGCCAGTCGTCGTACAGATGGCACTCTTTGTCGACACGCATGAGCTTTTGCGCCAGGTCGTGCGCGACCAAACGAGAGGCACCAATACCGAACAGATTGACCGCGCGTGCCCGCTTAAGACGGGCCGCGCATCGCTCCAAGACGTTGTAATCGAGCGTTCGCGCCGTCGCCTCGATTGTGCGCACGTTGCTTTTCATCACCTTCCCCACGATACGTTCGACGCTGTCATCCATGGAGATGTCCTCGAGGGCTATGTCTTTCTTGTCACCTAAGAGCGCCAGCTCGGCAATCAGTTCGCGCTGGAACTCCTTGTAGCCCGCAAAACCCAAACGCTTGCAAAAGCGCAAAATGCTCGAGGGCGAGGAGAACGTGACATCGGCAAGACCGCGGACGGACAGCCCGACCACCTCGTGCGGATGAGCGCTTACATATGCGATGACATTGCGTTCCGCCGGGCTCGCGCTGAGCTCACGCTCGCGAAGCCGCAAAAGCAATCCGTTTGCCATCTCAAACACCTCCGTTGAGAAGAATTAAAGACCAACGAACGATTCGTACCGGATACAAACAGCTTTTGCGGTACATTGTGCCGCATCGTGGCGCACAAAGGGCGAGCGTTCTACCGCTCGCCCCTCAAATCCGACCGCTCGGAAATACGCGCGACACGAAATAATTCAACGAGGCCGCATTATCAGAAACGGGTTTGTTACCGGCTAGCGCCTCGCATGGGCGCCGATCGGCCGAGTCGCATGGCGCACCAACGCCGCTGCCAGCAATACCAACAGCATGGCGGTGACATAGCCCGCAGCATCGAATCCTAAATCGATAACGTCGAAATGCCTGCCGGGAACAAAGATCTTATGTACCTGATCGCCAACGGAGCAGGCGGCGCAAAAGAGCAATACGGGCACGCAACGGGAGCATACGCTCCACGGACGCCTGGAAAAGCAAACCACGACCACGGAGGCGAACAATCCGACGAAGAAAAACTCTACGGTATGGGCAACGCGACGGACGTTCGTGCCCACCCACATGCGAATGGAAGCAAGTCGGCCAGACCGGACATTCGAGGCAGCCGAATCGGTGCCCCCGGTCATTCCGTTCTCCGCCTGAGCTTCACCCGTGGCATCGACAGCCTGAACGCCCGTAGCCTGGCCCTCCACCACACGCGCGGTAGACTCGCTCAGCAACGACGTCTCCACCGCATTTTGCTCCGTCAGCACCCAGATGCCCGCCAGCGTTGCAACGAACAGAACAATTGCGGTCCATCCGATTATTTGTTTTACGCGCGCCAAGGGCCAACCTCCTTTTTTGAATATCAGCGAGTGTAGCCCCAAATGGCATCGTCGCCGTATCAAAATTTGAATCGCAACAGGAAGCGACAAAGCGACGCAAACCCCTACCCTGCCTCGCGCATCCAGCGATCGAACGTCCCCACGCACACGCCCAGGCACTTTGCTGCCTGGCTGCGGGTAATATCGCCTGCCTCATAGCTATCGCGCACCAGCTCAAACTGAGGAGGGCACGGCTTGCGAGGTCGACCGAAACGAACCCCTCGCGCCCGCGCCGCTGCAATTCCCTCCGCCTGGCGCCGATGGATATTCTCGCGCTCCACCTGCGCCACGTAGCTCAGCAGTTGCAGCACAATATCGGCAATCAGGGTGTTGGTCACATCCGGCGCGCCGCTGGCCCTGACGCGCGTGTCAAGCAATGGCATGTCCAACACCACAATGGCAACCCCGAGCTCCTTGGTAATGCGTCGCCATTCCTCAAGAATCTCGGAGTAATTACGACCAAGTCGGTCGATAGAAAGCACCACCAGCACGTCCCCGTCTCCCAGGACGTGCAACAGCTCGCGATAATGCGGTCGATCGAAGTCCTTGCCGCTCGCATGGTCGGCATAAATATTCGCTGAGCCCACGCCATAGGCGCCCAGCGCATCCAGCTGCCGATTCAGATTCTGATCGCGCGAACTCACCCGCGCATACCCGTACACCGTCGCCATCTCATCCCCGCTTTCTTGTAAACCTGCCAAAAGGGACAGGTTTATTTTGGTAGGTTTTACCTCTCAAATAGCAGGTAAGCGGGCGGCCGAGCAGACGACAAGGTAGTCACGATTCAAATGCGAAGGGCGGTCCCGAAAGACCGCCCTCCGCTCTCTCGCCACGAGTCGGGATTTAGCTAATGGATAAGCTTAAAGTCCAAGTGTCCACGCGTGGTATTGACGCGCGAGACCTCGATAATCACGCGCTGGCCCAGTTCATAGCGAGTCCCCGTGTCGGCGCCCGTCAGCGTAAGCGCGTCCTCGTCGAACTCGAGCCACTCGTTGCCCAGGCTCTTAATTGAAACCAGGCCCTCGACCTGTGTTAGGTCCAAGCGCACAAAGAGGCCCATGCTGCTAACCCACGAGACGGTTCCGGCATAGCGCTCACCCAGACGGTCCTCATAGTACTGGGCAATCTTGATCTTTTGCGTCGCATGGCTGGCGGCATCTGCCGCGCGCTCGGCATCGCTACATGCGCGGCAGATCTGCGGCAGAATGCGCGGCAGCGACTCGCGCCCCTTGCCGATCAGCCGCGGCGTACGGACCAAGGCGTCCTTGCCGCCGAGCTGCTCATAGGCCAACTGCAGTTTGAGCACGCGGTGCACCACCAGATCGGGGTAGCGACGGATGGGACTCGTAAAGTGACAGTAGCACGGCGCGGCGAGCGCAAAGTGGCCCTCGTTGCGCGGCTTGTACAGCGCGCGCTGCATGCTGCGCAGAAGCAGCGTGTTGACGAGCGGTGCGTTGGCCGTACCGGCGGCAGCATCAACTGCAGCCTGCAGCTCATCGGGGCTCCCCAGGGCAATACCGGCAGCACGGCGATCGTCGATGATGCCTAGCTGCGCCAGCGCAACGGCGGCACCGTGCAGGCTATCGGGGCTCGGATCCTCATGCACGCGATAGCAGGCCTCGATATCACGGTCTGCCAGCCACTCTGCAACGCACTCGTTGGCGAGCAGCATGGCTTCCTCGATAAGCGACGTGGCACACGAACGCTCACGCGCCACAATCTGCACGGGCACTCCGTCCTCATCCAATAGAGCACGAATCTCGGCCGTGTCAAAATCGACCGAGCCGCGGGCGCGACGGATACGACGGCGAAGTTCGGCGAGTTCGTTGGCGGCGACAAGGAAATCGCAGAGGTCGACGTTGTAGCCGCGGGCGACCTCCTCGCACGCAAGACCGCGCTCAAGCGCTTCCTCGCGCGAGGTCTCGGCAGCCGCAACATCCTCGGCCGCACCCTCCAGCACCGAATACTCAACCGCGCCGGCACGCACCAGCAGCGCCTCGGCGCCGTCATAGTCCATACGCACACGCGAGCGAATCACGCTGGGGTACGGATCGTAATGCCGCACGCGACCCTGTGCATCGAGCTCAATGTCAACGGTAAACGCAAGACGGTCCTCGTCAGGGCGAAGCGAGCACAGGTCACAGGACAGGCGTTCGGGCAGCATGGGAAGCACGCGATCGGCCAGATACACCGATGTCGTACGATGGCGAGCCTCAAGATCGATATGCCCGTCCCAAGCCACATAGTGTGAAACGTCGGCGATATGCACACCCAGCTTGTAGCCACCCTCGGGCGTGCGCTCCAGCGAAATGGCGTCGTCAAAGTCGCGCGCGTCGACTGGGTCGATCGTGATGACAAAGCGGTCGCGCAGATCGCGGCGGAGCGGGTCCTTAAGCGCCGCGGACACATCGAGCGAAAGCCCCTCGGCCTCGTCCAGCGCGGCCTCGGGATAGCTATCGGTATAGCCGTAACGCGCCATCACATATTGAACGCCCAAATCGGGCGCGTCATCTCCGCCAATGCGGCGCTCGATCGTCACGGTACCCGATTCCAGGCGCGTCGGGTAGGTCAAAATGCGCGCGACAACAGCATCACCCGGGTGGACACCCAGACGATCCGCCGAGGTATCCTCGGGCAGAATGAAGAAGTCGGCCTTCAGACGCGAATCGAGCGGCTCGATCACACCGAGCGGACCGGCGGTCTGGTACGTGCCCACCACGCTTATGGCTGCACGCTCAACCACGCTTTCGATCACGGCGCGCCGCTCACCGTGCGGGCTGTTCTTAATGCTCACGGCAACGGTATCGCCATCCATGATCTCGCGCTTACCGCGGCGCATGACCTTGTAGTCGCCGTTTTCGGTTACAACGTAGGCGCTATGCTCATGGAGCTGCACGCGCCCGGTCAGGCTCGGACGGCGTTCGCTGCGCACCGGCCCGCGCTGATTGCGAGCTCCACGCTTATGCTTGTTATTGCGCCCCATGGCGCCTCCTAACTATCGATTGCGAACTCCAAAGAGTCTACCCAAATGATTCGCTTTCCTGCCGTCCCCTAGGGATCAAAAAACGGGCCGCCCCATAAGAGACGACCCGTTGGAAGGGATGAATTCCAAGCATGCCTACACGCGCAGGTAGCGGCGCATGGCGATGGCAGAACCAAAGAGACCGATAATCACACCGACCAGAATCAGCGCAGCATAGGTCACCAGGTAGTACTGCATCGGCAGGGCAAACGACATCCAGCCGATGCTCTCCTGCAGACGCGGAATCATCAGATTGCGCAGCAGCTCCAGAACGCCGATGGAAAGCAGCGAGCCCAAAATGGCCTGCAGCACGCCCTCGGTGATAAACGGGCCACGAATGAAGCCGTTGCTGGCGCCGACCAGACGCATAATCGCAATCTCACGACGACGCGCCGTGATGGACAGGCGAATCGTGTTGTTGATGAAGATGAATGCGATAAAGGTCAGAAGAAGAACGAGCACCACGGCGGCGATGCGGATGTAGTTGGTCACCTGGAACAGGCGGCTCACTTCCTCCTGGCCGTACAGCACGCTCGCGTTGACGTCGCCGTCATCCGCGATCTTCTGGAAATCGGCATCCTTCTTGAGCTTCTTTGCCGTGCTCTCGACCTTGGACGGATCGTCCATCTCAATAGCGAAGGAAGCCGGCAGCGGGTTCTGGTCATCGAGCGCGCTCATGGTGGCGTCGGCGTTGCCCGACATCTTGCTCGTATACTCGGCCAGCGCGTCGTCCTTGTCCTTATAGGTCACGGACTTGACGTTATTCCACGTCTTAAGCTCGGCCTCAAAAGCCTGAACATCGGCCTGATCGGCGTCATCACTAATGAACGCGTTGATGACAACCTGATCCTCGACGGTGCCGATCACGGAGTTCAGCATCGCAGAGCCCATGATGAACAGGCCGATGATAAACAGCGAAAGGAAGATCGTGATGACGGCGCCGAGCGAGGTAGTCCAGTTACGGAAGAAGTGGCTGATTGCCTCTTTGAAGGAGTAGCCCACGTTAGTTGGTGCCATAGTTGCCGTAACCTCCCCTCTCCTGGTCGCGGATGACGTGGCCGCCCTCGAGGGCGATCACGCGACGGTGCATGCTATCGACCATCTCGCGGTCGTGCGTGGCGACGATCACGGTGGTGCCGGTGCGGTTAATACGCTCAAGCAGCTTCATGATGCCCAGCGAGATCGCCGGGTCGAGGTTGCCCGTGGGCTCGTCGCAGATCAGCAGCGGCGGACGGTTGACCATAGCACGGGCGACGGCAACGCGCTGCTGCTCGCCACCGGAAAGCTGGTCGGGCAGCGAGTCCATCTGATCGGCCAGACCGACCAGGCGCAGCACCTCGGGCACCTGGCTGCGAATGACGCCCTTGGGCTTGCCGATGCACTGCAGGGCAAACGCCACGTTTTCGTAGGCGGTCTTTTGCGGCAGAAGCTTAAAGTCCTGGAACACGGCGCCAATCTGGCGGCGCAGGAACGGAACCTTGCGGTTCTTGATCTTCATGAGGTCCTGACCGGCAACCAGGATGCGGCCGCTCGTCGGCTTGACGTCGCGGTTGAGCGTCGACAGCAGCGTGGTCTTACCCGAGCCGGAGTGACCGACCAGGAAGACGAACTCGCCCGGATAGATCTCGATGTTGATGTCGTCGAGTGCAGGCTTGTTGGGCTGTGCCGGATAGATCTTGGTGACATGCTCCATAAGGATGACGGGCTCGACACCGGCCTGCTTGGCCATCTTCTTGCGGCTGGCCTGCGGATCGATGGGCGCAAACACCGACGTAAAATCGGGGTTGTTGAGCGCGTTATCGAGGCTTGCGACCTCGGCTGCCTGATCGCTCTCGACCACCGGGGCAGCAGGCTGCGTGGGGTCGGGAATAGCGGCAAAGAGACCGGACTGCGCAGGCTGAGGAGCCGGCGTCGCAGGGGCCAAGGGGTCGGGAATGCCGGCCATGGTAGGCTGCGGCGTGGCGGCACCAGCCTGAGGCTGCTCCACGCGAGCGGTCACGGCCTGAACGGGCTCAAAACCCGCCGTGCCGGAAAGCGCGACATCGCTGGTTGGATTGTAGGCAAAGGGATCGGATGCCGGCTGTGCCTGATCTGCCGGCTGAGCGGGGGCCTGAGCAACAGGCTGGCCCTCTGAATCCGGAGTGGCGAAACGACTGCCCTGGACGCCTGCCTGCGTCTTGGGGGCATCATCGCCCGCACCGGAGGTACGGAAGTGGTTACCCACTGGTGCTCCTTATCGTCGTGCGTTTAAACTACATGAGCGCTTTGTATTTTAGCAGCATTAGCTTTGCTACACATAAGAAGCATGGCGTGGTTAGGGATCCCGTCGGCCGGGCACAGGGTTACTCTCCAAATCGTCCTCGGACATGTCGGAGCCCCCGCTGCGCGCTTCGCGCGGCGGGGGCTCCTCCGTCCTGCGGAAAGATTTGGAGAGTAACCCTGTGCCCGGCCTGCGATAACTAAGGGGTCGCCGCGTTTATCTTGAGGTGCTGCATATACAAAGCTGGAAGGGTCTGAATTGCGCTTTGTCGATATATGCCCTTTTTCCTGATGGGACCGTGCTTGAGGGGCGTCTTCATGAGTTGCGGTGAAATAGGGACTGTTTTACCAGTTAAAAGGTCTAATCAGTCCCTATTTCACCGCAACTGAAACAGGGGCGCTCTCCAAGAGAGCGCCCCTGCCGGGTTTCCATAGTTCTGGCGAAGCAGTCCTTGAGATCCGCCTTGCCTTATGCCAAGAACTCCTTGGTGGTCGCCACGATGTTGGCGGCGTCCAGGCCGTACTTGTGCAGGAGCTCGGCGCCCGGGCCGGACTCACCGAAGGTGTCGTTGACGCCGATCTTCTTGAGCGGCGTCGGGCACTGCTCGCACAGGACGTCGGCAACGGCGCTGCCCAGGCCACCGATTACAGAATGCTCCTCGACGGTCACGACGTGGCCGGTCTTGGTGGCGCTCTTGACGATCAGGTCGGCATCGATGGGCTTGATGGTGTGCACGTTGATGACCTCGGCGTCGATGCCCTCGGCAGCGAGCTGCTCGGCGGCCTCGAGAGCCTCGCCGACCATCAGGCCGCAGGCGATGATGGTCACATCGGCGCCCTCGCGCATGACAATGCCCTTACCCAACTCGAACTTGTAGGTCTCGGGGTCGTTGATAACCGGCGAGGCCAAACGGGCGAAGCGCATGTACACCGGACCGTCGCACTCGTAGGCGGCGCGCGTCACGGCGCGGGCCTCCACGTCGTCGGCGGGAACAATCACGGTCATGCCAGGGATGACGCGCATGAGGGCGATATCCTCGCAGCACTGGTGCGTGGCGCCATCCTCGCCCACCGAGATACCGGCGTGCGTGGCACCGATTTTAACGTTGAGGTGCGGGTAGCCGATGGAGTTGCGGACCTGCTCAAAGGCGCGGCCGGCGGCGAACATGGCAAAGCTGCTCGCGAAGGCAACGCGGCCGGTGGTTGCGATACCGGCGGCGACGCCCATCAGGTTGCTCTCGGCGATACCCACGTCGAAGAAGCGGTCGGGGCAGGCGGCCTTGAACTTGCCGGTCTGCGTGGCGGCGGCCAGGTCGGCGTCGAGGACCACAAAGTCATCGTGCTCGTTGGCGAGCTCGACGAGGGCCTCGCCGTAGCTTACGCGCGTGGCGATTTTTTTGACGTCTGCCATCCTAGAGCTCCTCTCCGGCGGCCGTGAGCTCTGCCATGGCCTGCTCAAACTGTTCATCGTTGGGGGCCTTGCCGTGCCAACCAACCTGGTTCTCCATAAAGGACACGCCCTTGCCCTTCAGGGTCTCGGCGATAATGGCGGTCGGCTGCCCCTTGGTGGCGCGAGCCTCGGCAAAGGCGGCGCGGATCTGGTCGAAGTCGTTGCCGTCGGCGAGCTCCACCACGTGGAACTTGAACGCGCGGAACTTGTCGGCGAGCGGCATGGGGTCGTTGACCTCCTCGACGGGGCCGTCGATCTGCAGGCCGTTGTGGTCGACGATCACGCAGAGGTTATCGAGCTGCTGGTTGCCGGCAAACATGGCGGCCTCCCAGACCTGGCCCTCCTCGCTCTCGCCATCGCCCAGCAGGGCGTACGTGCGGTAAGTATCGCCCCAGTGCTTGGCGGCAACGGCCATACCCACGGCGGCGGAGATACCCTGGCCGAGCGAGCCGGTGGACATGTCGACGCCCGGGGTGTCGTTCATGTTGGGATGACCCTGCAGGTGGCCGCCGATATGGCGCAGCGTCTCGAGGTCCTCCTTGGGGAAGAACCCGCGCTCGGCGAGCACGGCGTACAGACCCGGAGCACAGTGGCCCTTGGAGAGCACAAAGCGATCGCGGTCGGCCTTGCGGGGATCGGCCGGGTCGACGTTCATTTCCTCAAAGTACAGATAGGTCATGATGTCGGCAGCGCCGAGCGAACCGCCCGGATGGCCGGACTTGGCAGCGTGCACTCCGGTGACGATGCCCTTCCTTACCTCGTTGGCAACCTTTTTGAGCTCTTCGTCGCTCATTGTGCCTTCCTTTCATCCTCTTTAGACAAGATGCGCACGGCACAGAAGGTCGTCCCAACCCAGCCGCGATGCACGTACGTCATTCATTATGCTGGAAACTGGAAGCTTTACCAGAGTATTTATCATTATTTGAACAATTGAGCAGGCAGAACCGCTGATGAAACGGTTTATCAATGTGAACGTCTTTTGGATGGAACGCGATCGACCCTACGCGCTAATGTCCTTGAATCCCTCGCCGAAGGCTTCCGTAACGTCGGCAACCGTCACGATGGCATGAGGATCGCGCTCGCGCACGATCGTCTTGAGGGTATTGAGCTCTCGACGGCTCACGATGACCATAACCACTGGCTTCTCGGCACCCGAATACATGCCAGTCGCCTTAAACTTGGTACAACCACGACCCAGGCCATACATGATATCGGCAGCGATATCAGGGAACTTGTCCGAGATGATGAGTACCATACGGCGTTTGTTGCCACCATCGACCACGGCATCGATCACGTAGCCGCTAATGACCATCGAAAGGCCTGCATACAGTGCGTTTTCGATTGAAAAGACCGGAGCCGATAGCGCGCATACGGCAACATCGATCGCCATGACGGTCGAGCCCACCGGCAGCGAGGTGTTACGCGAGATGATTTGGCCAATCGTGTCCGAGCCGCCGGTGTTGGCGCCGGCGCGCAACACCATGCCGTAACCGATGCCCGTAATAATGCCGCCCCACATGGCAGGGAGCATCAGGTCCGCATCCGCCAGAGGTGCTACAAACGGGGCGAACAGATCGGTAAAGAAGCCCAGCAGCACAAAGCCCGTCGCGGTCTGCACCACGTAGAACATGCCGCCCTCGCGCATAACGACCAACAACAGCAAGGCGTTCATCACGATCGTCTGAATACCAACGGGAAGCGATAGGCCGCGCGCCGCGCCGACCGCCTGGATAATGGTGGCAAGGCCCGTAACGCCACCGGCGGCAAGACCGTTGGGAATCAAAAACAAGTCGGTCGCGATGGCGGCCAAGGCACACCCCAACATGATCTGGGGCAGGTCGTGAAAGAAGTTCATCGAAAGAATGCGCTTGATGTCCAGACGATATGCCATGCTGCCTCCCTCAAAAAAGCGCACCCAAACGGATGCGCTTTGAACTTCTTCTTGTATTCGATTCTACCGATTCGCCGGACAAAAACCACCCCTGCGCAGGGTTTATTCTGGATACAAACCCGTCCAACCGTTGGGCTTAGCATCGGTTTGAAGCCGCCCGATGTTTTAGACCTCCGAGCCTTCCGCATCGGCGTTGCCGGTGGCCCAGCGATGGTAGCCAATAACAAACGGGTCCAGGTCGCCATCGTCAAGAACGGCCTCGACATTGCTGGTCTCCACGCCCGTGCGTAGGTCCTTGACCATCTGGTACGGGTAGAGCACGTAGCTGCGGATCTGGTTGCCAAAACCAATCGTGGTCTTGGGTCCGCGAATCTCATCGAGCGCCTCGGCACGCTTCTCGAGCTCAATCTCGTACAGGCGAGCCTTGAGGATCTGCATGCACGCGGCCTTGTTCTGGATCTGGCTGCGCTCGTTTTGGCAGGTGACCACAATGCCGCTGGGGAAATGCGTCACGCGTACGGCGGAGTCGGTGGTGTTGACGCCCTGTCCGCCCGGGCCGCTCGCGTGATACACGTCCACGCGGATATCGTCGGGACTGATCTCGATGTCGATATCGTCAGGCAGCACGGGGATGACCTCGACGCCGGCAAACGTGGTCTGGCGGCGCTTCTTGTCGTCGGTGGGGCTAATGCGCACCAGACGGTGCACACCGGCCTCGGCGCGCAGCATGCCAAACGCGTCCTTGCCCTCGACGGTAAAGGTCGCACGGTCGATGCCGATGACCTCGGCCGCGGGGCAGTCGTTAATGGTGACCTTCCAGCCGCGACGCTGGCAGTACTTCATGTACATCTTAAAGAGCATGAAGGTCCAGTCCTGTGCCTCCAGGCCACCCTGTCCGGGCTTGATGGTCACAATGGCATCGCCGTGATCGAACTCACCGGTAAACCAGCTCGAAAGCTCGAGCTCGTCGATAGCGCGGGCCAGGCGTTCTGCCGTAGCGGCAGCCTCCTCGCGCAATGCGGCGGCATCGGGGTCGTCGCCCATCTCCTCGGCAAGCTCCAGCGCCGCGCGGGCGTCAGATAGCTCGCCGCGCGCGGTATCCACGGCAGCGATATCTTCCTTGGCGCGAGCGATTTCCTCCATGGTGGCGCGAGCGGCATCGGCGTCATCCCAAAAGCCGGGGGCCACGCTTTTAGCCTCGAGCTCGGTCACGCGCGTGCGCTTCTCGTCCAAATGAAGATACGACTCGACCTCGCCAAGCCGGTCCGCAAACGCGTCCAGCTCGGCGGGCGTTACCTCTAAAGCCTCAGCCATTAACGATTCCTGCCGTGGCAGTACTTAAACTTCTTGCCGCTACCGCAGGGGCACGGGTCGTTGCGGCCCACGTTGACGTACGGATCGTCGCTCTCGGACTTGCGATAGGTGGTCACCTTGCCACCGTTGTTGACGGCAGCCGGACCACCCTGGACAGCCGTGCGGGCCTGCACCTGCGCCTGCTTGCGCAGCACCGAGCCGCCGTTGTCACCATCGACCTCGGCAGGACCGGAGAAGTGCGCACCCTCGAGCGCGGGCTCCTCCTTGTGCTCCACGGCACGCGGGGCAGCCTTGATCTCGATGCGCAGAACCGTACGCAGATAATCCTCGTACATGGTATCGACGAGTATCTGGAACGCGCCGTAGGCCTCGGTCTTGTACTCAACCAGCGGGTCGCGCTGGCCAAAGCCGCGCAGGCCGATGCCGGTCTTGAGGTAGTCCATCTCCTGCAGGTAGTTCATCCAGCGGGTATCGATGACGCGCAGCATGACCTGGGTGTTGAGCTCGCGCATGAGGTCCTCGCCCAGGCGCTCGGCCTTCATGTTGTAGCACTTCTCGACGTAGGCCAGGACATCGGCAGCAAGGGCCTCGTAATCCTCGTCGGGGAACTTGGGCGTATCGATATGGCCGGTCAGCTCCACAACCCACTTGCGCAGGCCATCGAGGTCACGCTCGCCGTCGTGGCTGTCCTTAGCGCAAAACTCCTGCACGCAGCGGTACACGGTGTCGTGCATGACCTCGGTGATGTGGTCGGTCAGGTCCTTACCGTCCAGAATCTTGTTGCGCTCGGCGTAGATAACCTGGCGCTGCTTGTTCATCACGTCGTCGTACTCAAGAACGCTCTTGCGCATGGAGAAGTTGATGCTCTCGACCTTGTGCTGAGCGCTCTCGACGGCCTTGGAGATGATCTTGTGCTGGATGGGCATGTCGTCGCCCATTTCTGCCGTGACCATCATCTTGGAGACGCGGTCCATCTTGTCGCCACCGAACAGGCGCATCAGATCGTCCTCGAGCGACAGGTAGAACTGGGTCTCGCCCGGATCGCCCTGACGGCCAGAACGGCCGCGCAGCTGGTTGTCGATACGACGGGACTCATGGCGCTCGGTACCGATGACGGTCAGGCCGCCGGCGGCAAGCACGCGCTCGCGCTCGGCCTTGCAGGTCTCCTTGGCCTCGGCGTTAAACTGCTCGAGCTGCTCGGGCGTCACGTCCTCCATGGTCAGGCCCTCGTACTCAAGGCGCTCGCGCACCAGCTCGTCGGGGTTGCCGCCCAGCAGGATGTCGGTACCACGACCGGCCATGTTAGTAGCGATGGTCACGGCGCCGTAACGACCGGCCTGGGCAACGATATGAGCCTCGCGCTCGTGGTGCTTTGCGTTGAGGACCTCGTGCGCGATGCCGCGCTTGGTAAGGGCGGCCGACAGCTTCTCGGAGCTTTCGATGGAGACGGTGCCCACCAGGACCGGCTGGCCCTTGGCGTGACGTCGCTCGACGTCGTCGGCAACGGCGTTGTACTTGGCCTGGATGGTGCGGTACACCAGGTCCTCGTGATCGACACGCTGCACGGGCTTGTTGGAGGGGATGACCTCGACGGGCAGCTTGTAGATCTCGCGGAACTCGGCATCCTCGGTAAGCGCCGTACCGGTCATGCCGGAGAGCTTGTCATACAGACGGAAGTAGTTCTGCAGGGTGATGGTGGCAAGGGTCTGGTTTTCCTCGCGCACGAGCACGCCCTCTTTGGCCTCGATGGCCTGATGCAAGCCCTCGGAGTAGCGGCGGCCCTCCATGATGCGGCCGGTGAACTCATCGACAATCTTGACCTCGCCGTTGGTAACGACGTACTGCTTGTCGCGGTGGAACATGTATTGGGCCTTCAACGCCTGCTGCAGGTGGTTGACCAGCTGGCCCGAAAGGTCGGCGTAGATGTCCTCGATACCCAGGCGGCGCTCGATCTTCTTGAGGCCGCGCTCGGTGGCGGCAATGGTGTGCTTGGCCTCGTCCATGACGTAGTCGCCCGTGGGCTCCACGTCCTCGGTGGCGGTGAGCATATCGTGCGACACGTCCTCGCCGCGCTCCAGCCCGCGCACGGCGCGCGCGAAGTCCTTGTAGGTGCTGGCCGACTTGGTGCCGGCGCCCGAGATGATCAGCGGGGTCCTGGCCTCGTCGATCAGGATGGAGTCGACCTCGTCGACGATGGCGTAGCTGTGGCCGCGCTGGACGCGCTGCTCGGGGCGGGTGACCATGTTGTCGCGCAGGTAGTCAAAGCCAAACTCGGAGTTGGTGCCGTAGGTGACATCGGCCTGGTAGGCCGGGCGCTTAAGCTCGAGCGGCATGTTGTTCTGCAGCAGGCCGACGGTCATGCCCAAATACTTGTAGATGCGGCCCATCCACTCGGAGTCGCGCTTTGCCAGGTAGTCGTTGACGGTAACGACATGCACGCCCTTGCCGGCGATGGCGTTAAGATAGCCGGCCAGGGTGGAGACGAGCGTCTTGCCTTCGCCGGTCTTCATCTCGGCGATATGACCCTCGTGCAGCGCCATGGCGCCGATGAGCTGTACGTCAAAGTGACGCATGCCCGTGATGCGCTTTGAAGCCTCGCGCACGGTGGCAAAGGCCTCGGGGAGCATGTCGTCAAGCGACTCGCCGTTAGCGTAACGCTCGCGGAACTTGTCGGTCTGGCCGCGAAGCTCCTCCTCGGTCATCTTCTCAAACTGAGGCTCAAGCCCGTTGATCTGGTCAACGATCTTGTAGTAGCGCTTAAGGTCCTTATCGGATCCAAAGGACAGCAGCTTTGACATGAATCCCATGTGGTTTTCCTTTTTTGGCCATCGCCCGTAGCGCACTGCACTGGGCGAGTTAAACACAGATAGTTGTACTTTAGCCAAACGGGACGCACGCTATACGCTCGACCTCATCCCCCACGTAATAACTACGACCGACCTGCCAAAAAGGGACGTTTTATTTTAGTGGCTACGGCCCAGATAGGCGCCGATAACTTTGCGCTGCTCGGCGCTCGCCCGATAGTAGACGCGAAGCTCGCCTTCGGCATTCAAATCAAAGCGCGCCTCGTCAATCAGGCCATTCTTGTGCGCGGTCATGAGCGCCTCCTGCATGCGCGGCCTTGCAAAGGCGGCAAACGATGCATACTCGGCCGCGAGATCGGCCATCACATCATCGACGCAAGCCTCGTCATGGCAAACAAAATAATCGAGCATGGCATAGTTAAGCGGAAGCATCCCGATCACCGTCCTTTTTAACCATGTCGAGGGGATTCACGGCGATCAGGCAAATGCCGACGAGGTTGACGACGGCCGCCACCCATGCGACGGACGGAAGCGCGTAGCCGTCAAAGCCCAAGACCAGGCCGACGATAATCCACGTAAACAGCGGCGCTGTAAAGGTATAGGTGCCGTTGATGGCCATGCCCAGCGCCGTGCCGCACATGGAGTTGGCGCGATACCAGCTCATAAACGAAAAGTAGGCGGCAAAACCGGAGCAGGCGAAAAACACGACGGAGGATTTGTCGGTGAGCGCTTGGGCGACAAGGACGTAACTCTGACCAAGGGGCTCTCCGCATGCCAAGGTTAGGGCCGGCAGTACCAAGCACAGGTTGCCGACGCCCGAGACAAGCTGACGGATGTTGATGGCGATCTGAGGATCGATCATGCAGGTGGCGCGGCCGCCCACGCATCCCTCGACGCCCCAGCACAGGGCGGCTAACAGCGCCAGACCCAGGCCGAGCGCCATGCCGGAAGATGCCTGCCCGCTCAGGCCGGCGCTACCGATCATGGCGCCGGCGAACACGCAGACAACGATGCCGGTGACGACACGGGGGCTAAGCGGCTGTCGGTAGAGCACGCGGGCGAGCACCGCACCGATCGCGGGGTTGAGCGCGGCGATGGGCACGGCAAGCGTGCCTGCCTGCGAAAGCGCGATAACGTAGGCGGCAGAAGCGATGGGCCCGCCAATGAAGGCGGCGGCGATAACGATGACGCCGGGCTTTGAGGCGATGCAGCGGCCTAGGTCGGCGAGTTTGCCCTGACCGGCAGTGAAAAACGTGGCCCAGACGGCACTCAGCACGTCATTGACGCCCGAGGCGATCGTGGGCAAGATGAATACCGCCAAAAGGCCGGAGGGAGCAAATGCATCGAACCAACCGGCCCAAACGCCAAAGAGCTGACCGGCGGTAACAAAGGCCGTGTACAGCGCATACATGCAGCTCGAAAGCGCCGCGACAGCGATACCCTTCCTAAAATAGGCAGCATCGAGCGCACGCTTCTTTGCCACCGCGAGCTCGCGATTGCCCAAGGACGTCGATGTGTCCACGTAGCCTCCTATCGGTTACCTGCCAAAAAGGGACAGGTTTATTTTGGCAGGTTTTATCTGGGCAAACGAAAAATCCCCACCGTTCGGTGCAAAGAGGACGTGCTACTTTGCGTCGATAAGAAAAGGGCCGTGCACCAATTGGGTGCACGGCCCTTTTGCCATGAATGCGAGCGATTCCTCGGCGAGCTATTTACTCAGCAGCCTCGGTGGTCTCGGCCTCGGCAGCGGCCTCCTCGACGGGAGCCTCTGCGGGAGCCTCGGCGGCCTGCTTGGCAGCCTCCTCGGCAAACTTAGCGGCACGCTTGGCCTTCTCGGCAGCCTTAGCCTCAGCGGCGGCCTTGCGAGCGGCCTCGGCCTCAGCAGCCTTGGCGGCCTTGGCAGCCTTGGCCTCCTCGGCCTTCTTGAGCTGGGCGGCAGCGGCGCCACCGAACTTGTCGGCGAAGCGCTGGACGCGTCCACCGGTGTCGACGAACTTCTGCTGGCCGGTGTAGAACGGGTGGCACTCGTTGCAAAGCTCGACCCTCATCTCGGACACGGTAGCGTGCGTCTTGAAGGTGTTGCCGCAGGAGCACGTCACCGTGCACTCGACATACTGGGGATGGATACCCTGCTTCATGGTAGGACTCCTTATTGGTCAGGCGCTGGTTACCGATCAGCGCATAAGGCGTCTTGGTTTCCGACCAAGACAACAAACTCGGCTATGTTACCACGGCGTCGAGCGTCCCACAAAAGGTTCACGGTCTTTACGCCGGAGTGCACAGGCGAATCTGCCCGATCGCGGCGCCAACAGAGCCGCCCGAGCTGTCCAGGGTGCCAAAAATACACCCTACGAGACAAGCGCTCCATGTTGCAGACGTGTAACGCCGCAGCAAAGGTGCCCCTTTTTGCACGGGACAGGTACAATGATGAACACTGTACCGTAGCGGAGCGCCGCCGCGCGCCGCTAACACGCGAAAGGGTTTCCCATGGCCGAGATCTCGTCCTCCCGTATCGTCATCACCGTCCTTGGCAAGAACCGCCCCGGCATTGTCGCCGGCGTCACCCGCGTCCTGGGCGAAGCCAATGTCGACATCCGCGACATTACGCAGTCCATTATCGAGGACATCTTCACCATGACCATGCTGGCCGACACCGCCGAGTCCAAGCTCGACTTCGCCGAGCTGCAGAAGGCCCTGGCCGAGGCCGGCGAGCTTTCGGGCGTCAACGTGTCCATCCAGCGCGAGGACGTCTTTAACTTTATGTACCGCCTGTAGCGAACAGGCTGCGTGACGACGGCCCAACGTGCGCCCAGGCGCAACGTCGCCACATAGCCCGGAGAGGAGCGCGCATGGCCTACGACGCCAAGAAAATCTATTACCGCTTCGACGACCACCTGAGCCGCCTGGTCTTGGACTACGAAGCAAGCCGCCAGATTTCGCCCGAAAGCGAAAATCTATACTACGGCATGCCCACCGAGCCTTATGACGAGGGCCTGTTTGTCGAGCACAATGTTAAGCGCGGTCTTCGCAATGCCGACGGATCGGGCGTGGTCGCGGGCCTCACCCGTATCTCGGACGTGCACGGCTACAACAAGGTCGACGGCCAGGTCGTGCCCGACAAGGGTCGACTCACGCTGCGTGGTTACAACATCGAGGACCTCGTCAACAATGCCCAGGCCGAGGACCGCTATGGCTACGAAGAGGTCGCCTACCTGCTCATTACGGGCTCGCTGCCCAACAAGGATGAGCTCGACGGCTTTTGCGGGCGTCTGGGCGCGTTTAGGCACCTGAGCGACGAGTACGTTAAGGAATTCCCGATGACCACGGTGTCGTCGAGCATCATGAACGTGCTTCAGCGCGCCGTGCTGCTGCTCTATGCCTTCGACGCCGAGCCCGACGTGATCACCCCCGAGCACGAGATCGATGTTGCCATCTCCATGCTCGCCCGTCTGCCCCGTATTGCCGCCTTCGCGCACATGGCTTCGGTCGCCAAGCGTCGCGGCTCCGAGGTGCATGTGCCGCACCCCACGCCCGGCCTGTCCACGGCCGAGACCATTTTGCAGGTGCTGCGCGGCGGCATGGCGTTTACCCGCGACGAGGCGATGCTGCTCGACGTGATGCTTATGCTCCATGCCGAGCACGGCGGCGGCAACAATTCCACGTTCGCCTGCCGCGTACTGTCGTCGTCGGCCACCGACCCGTATTCGGCCTACGCCGCGGCCATCGGCTCGCTCAAGGGCCCACGCCACGGCGGCGCCAACGCCAAGGTCGTATCCATGCACGAGGACATTCGCGCGCACGTTTCCAACTGGGAAGACGACGACGAGGTCGCTTCCTATCTGGGCAAGATCTTGGACAAGCAGGCCTTCGACGGCACGGGGCTCATCTACGGTATGGGACATGCCGTCTACACGCTCAGCGACCCGCGCGCCGAGGTCTGCCGCCACTACGCGCGCACGCTGGCCGCCAAGAAGGACCTGGGCGAGGAGTTCGCGCTCATCGAGCGTATTGAGCGCCTAGCGCCGCAGGTGATGCGGGACCACGGCATGACCAAACCCATCTGTGCCAACATCGACCTGTATACAGGCTTTATTTACAAGATGCTCGGCGTGCCCGAGACGCTCTTTACGCCGCTGTTCGCCGTCGCGCGCATGGCAGGCTGGTCGGCGCACCGCATGGAAGAGCTCTTCTGCGCGCATCGTATTATTCGCCCGGCATACCGTCCGGTAATCGAGCCACTGGAGTACAAGCCGCTCGCCGACCGTTAGGACGCGCACCGTTATAGAACACGAGCGTGGCCAGGGCATCACCGCCCTCGGCCACGCTTTTTATGCCAGCAGAAAGGGCTGCATCGAATGATTGTTTTTGGCTCTTCGGTGGTTTCTGTGGGAGAGATTCCGGCATAGGCCCAGCTCAGCGGGCGAAAACAACAATCTGGAACTGAAACGGCCCCGGGAGGGGCCGTTTCCGCGTCATCCGCCTATGATTGCTAAGCCAAATTCAGACAACCGAAGAGGCGTGACGCATGAAGAGTCTACTAATTCTCGCCCTCGGTCTGGCCCGCACGGTCGTCCTGGGCGCGCGCATCGAGGCCGAGCGCATCGTCGTGAGCGTCCGGCCCTACAAGCGCGAGCAGCGCCGCTGCCCCGTATGCGGCAGGGCCTGCGACTTCTACGACATGGCGAACCGCGGGGCCCCCAGGCTGTGGAGGGCGATGGACCTGGCGCGCTCGGCCTGCTACCTGGAGTACGCGCCCTGCAGGGTGCGCTGCCCGGAGCACGGCGTGCGCACCGAGGCCGTCCCCTGGGCGCGGCACGGGGCGCGCTTCACGCGCGACTTCGAGGACTGGGTGGCGTGGCTGGCGGTCCGCTGCACCGCCTCGGCGGTCTCCGAGCTCGCCCGCGTCGAGTGGCACAGCGTGGGCGGCTGTTAGCGTCAATCTATTTTTCACCAGTTTCGCTAAACAGGCGCGCCGTTCGCGC
>CABVAY010000005.1 GCA_902496455.1 uncultured Collinsella sp. | reverse complement strand
TCCGCACATGTGCGGATGAATGTGGGAGGTGTTCGGATAAAGTCGATAATCAAGGAAAATAGCCGCACCCCAAAAAGACTGGTTATTGGGCGTTGACAGTTGGCGAGCCGTAGGTAAAATATCGACTTGTCCTGGGGACGTAGCTCAGTTGGGAGAGCGCTGCCGTCGCATGGCAGAGGCCGAGGGTTCGACTCCCTTCGTCTCCACCCTTGGATTTGATAAGCCGCTGACATTGTGTCGGCGGCTTTTTTTAAAAGAAAGGGCTATACCATGGCCGAGCTTGAGTCCCAACCATTGTCCGACGAGGAGCGCGCTGAGTTGGAAGAGCTCCGCGCTGAGAAGGCCCGCCGCGAGGCTCGGGAAGAGGCCCGTCGCGAGCGCGAGGAGCTGGCTGCCCTGCGTGCCGAGCGTGCGAAGGCCGAGGAGGTCGCCTCGAACGCCGCATCCGAGCGCAAGCCCGCGCCCGCACCCAAGCCCGCTGCAGCGAAGCCTGCACCTGCCGCGCCCAAACCTCAGCCTAAAAAGGCCGCTCGTCCCAAGTCCGTCGAGCCTAAGCCGAGTCGTGACGAGATGACCTTTGCCCAGCGCATGGTTACCTCCAAGGAACCTACGGGCGAGAACGAGATCCCTGGCATGGCGCCGGCTCAAAAAATCATCATTGTCCTTGCCCTCATCGCGTTTGTCATCTTTATGGGCTACACGATCCTGACCAGCATGGGCCTGCTCTAACCGATTTGCATCGGGCGTCATGTCCGCATGCTCTGCTCTCGTCCAACCCTCAAATTCTGCACCACACATCCGAAAGGTCGCCCCATGGCTTTGACCGATATCTCTCATCCCACCGACATCGCAATGCTCACCGATCTGTACGAACTCACTATGGCCCAGGGCCTGTGGGAGAGCGGCAAGGCCAATGAGCAGGGTTGTTTTACCGCGTTTTACCGCGACCATCCCTTTGGCAGCGCCTATGCCGTCATGTGCGGCACCGCCGAGCTGCCCGAGCTAGTCGAGAATCTGCGCTTTACGCCCGAGGATATCGACTACCTCGCCTCGCTCCAGGCCCCGGCCGGCGGCGCGATGTTCAAGTCCGCATTCCTCGACTACCTGCGCGATTTTCGTGCGCATGTAAATATCGACGCCGTCCCCGAGGGCGAGCTCGTCTTTCCACGCGAGCCCATGGTGCGCGTCACCGGTCCTGCGCTCGAGTGCCAGCTGCTTGAGACGGCGCTGCTCAACATCGTCGGGTTTCAGACGCTTGTCGCCACCAAGACGGCGCGCGTGGTGCTCGCCGCTGACGGTCGCCCCGTGGCGGAGTTTGGCCTGCGCCGAGCCCAGGGTCCCGATGGCGGCCTGGCCGTTGCGCGCGCGAGCTACGTTGCCGGCTGCTCCTCTACGTCCAATGTGCTCGCCGGCCGCCGCTACGGTATTCCCGTCTTTGGCACGCATGCGCACAGCTGGGTGATGAGCTTCGATTCCGAGCTCGAGGCCTTCCGCGCCTTTGCCAAGTCGAGCCCCAAGAACTGCACGCTGCTCATCGACACCTACGATGTGCGCGAGGGCTGCGAGCATGCCATTACGGTTGCCAAGGAGATGGAGGCGGCGGGCGAGCGCCTGTCGGCTATTCGCATTGACTCGGGCGACCTCGCCAAGCTCTCCAAGTATGTCCGCGGTCGTTTCGATGCCGAGGGCCTGCCCTATGTGGGGATCTCGGTTTCTAACGATCTGGATGAGTACACGATTCAGTCGCTGCTCGACCAGGGCGCGCCCATCGACAGCTTTGGCGTGGGTACCAAGCTTGCGACCTGCTATGACCAGCCGGCGCTGGGCGGCGTGTACAAGCTTTCCGCCCGCCGTGCGAGCGAGGCCGACCCGTGGACGCCGGTGGTCAAGCTCTCCGAGCAGCCCTACAAGCGCACGATCCCGGGCGTGCAGCGTGTGCGCCGCTATTACGACGGCTTTGGCGGCCCGGTCTGCGACATGATCTACGACGAGGACCATCTGGCGGGGGAGGGCGCCGCGCGCGGCAATACCCTCGTGGCCGTGAACGATGCCGCTCTGGTGACCGATGTGTCGGAGCTTGAGTATCGCGAGCTGCTGGTGCCGATCGTGCGCGATGGCAGTGCAGTGGCTCCGCGTGAGAGCATCCAGGACGCGCGCGAGCGCTGTGCTTGGGCGCTCGATCATCTGGACGCAGCTTTCAAGCGCTTCCTGTACCCGCAGACCTATGTGGTGGGCATGGAGCAGGGCCTGGCTCAGGTGCGCGACGAGCTCGTGCGCAAGAACATGGCCGCGGCCTCGGCTTTCCCCTGGGCTCACTAATTCCTTGGGCGGTAGGGGCGAGTCACGCTCCCTTGGCCGCCAGCTCGGCCGTTCGCTGAACAGTTGATTGGTTTGACGTATGACGACTTCTTATAAAACGATGGTGGTAAAGATCGGTTCGTCCACGGTGGTGGGTGCCGATGGCAAGGTCAACCGCGCCTTTATCGGCGGACTTGCCGATCAGGCCGCAGCGCTGCGCAAGCTCGGCTGGCGTCTGGTCGTGGTGAGCTCGGGCGCTATCGCCTGTGGCTATCCCGTGTTGGGTTTCGACCGCAAGCCGGTCGGCGACCTGCCGAGCCTGCAGGCCTGCGCCTCGGCCGGCCAGTGCATCATCTCGTCGGCCTACGACGAGGAGTTCCATGCGCGCGACCTGCTCACCTCGCTCGTGCTGCTCACGCGCCACGATACGGCCCGTCGCACGTCCTACCTGCACGCGCGCGACGCCCTGCTGCGCCTGGTTGAGCTGGGCGTGGTGCCGGTCGTCAACGAGAACGATACCGTCACCGTCGACGAGATCAAGTTTGGCGACAACGACACACTGGCGGCGCTTGTGAGCTGCCTGGTTTCTGCCGATCTGTGCGTGACGCTCTCGGACATCGATGGTCTCTATACTGCCAATCCGCATGAGGACCCCACGGCCGAGTTTGTTCCTGTCGTGCATAAGATCGATGCCAAGATTATCGCCTCGGCAGGCGATTCTTCCACATCGGTGGGAACGGGCGGCATGATTACCAAGATCCGCGCGAGCCGCATCCTGATGACGGCGGGCATTCAGAGCGTGATTTGCTCGGGCGAGGAACCCGATGCGCTCGTGCGCCTCGCCCGCGGCGAGAGCGTGGGCACGCTGTTCGATCCGCCGGCGGAGCGTCTGGACATCGCACCCCGCAAGCTGTGGATCGCACTGGGCGACAAGGCGCATGGCTCGGTGACGGTCGATGATGGTGCTGCGAAGGCGCTGGTCAGCCGTGGCTCTTCCTTGCTTGCGGTGGGTATTCGCGAGGTCGATGGCCAGTTTGCCGAGGGCGATGTGCTCGACGTGTGCGACCCGAGCGGCATGGTTGTCGCCCGCGGTATCGCCGAGGCCGATTCGGACGTGCTAGAACTTGCCGCCGGCCGCCGCCAGGACCAGATCGCCAGCAACCGCCTGCTCGCTAACCTGGCCGAGAAGCCGGCGATACACAGGGATAATTTAATCGTCTTCGCATAACCAATTGACGCTGCAAACGCCCCTAAGCGGCAATCTGACGTTCAATCGTCGGGCATGACCAAAAGGTCAATGCCCTCCTCTTTCACGTCACCTTGCTCGCTTAGGGGCGTTTTCGCTTTCCGTTCTCTACCTGCGGCATTGTCGTTGCCGGCACTTGTTCGGCACTTGGGGACGTTCTTTTTGTGCCGGCAGGTGGGGACACTCCTTTGCTAGAAGATCTGGCGCAGGTCTCCTCGGTTGAGGGCTTCGTTGAAGAGGTGCTTGAACACCACGCTGCCGTGCAGGCCGTCGTGCTCGAACTCGTTGGTTACCCAGGCATGCGAGTTGCCCACGCGGCTGAGCGTGTCGAGCTGCAGGTCCGAATCCACGTACATGTCGTCGAAATACACCGCGGCCTGGAGCGGCACTTCGTTGCAGGCCAGGCGCTGCGGGTCGTAGATCTTGTCCCAGCTTGTGTCTTCCATCAGCAGGTCCATGGCGGGCTTGAAGGGCTTGAGCTCGGGCATCTGCTCAAACATCCACGGGAACATTGCCTCGCCGGTAAACATGAGCGGGCGCGCGAGGGTGTCGAACTCGGCGCGGTGTGCCTTCTCTTCTGCCGCGGCCCAGCGAATGGGCATGGTGTCGCCGTCGGCGTAGATGAACTCCTGCAGCGTCCAGTACAGTGGATTCGTGCGCGTGTTGGTGCGCTCGAAGGCGCGCATCAAAAAGCTGTCGGATACCGAGGTTCCGCAGCTCAGCGTGCCGTCGCCATCAACAAAAGCATGGTCGATAATCCAGTGCATGCGCTCGAAGCTCGGCTTCATGCCAAAGTTGCTGCCCATGAGCTGCAGGCGCTCCACCGTCATCGGTGAGCCGTCGGGCAGTGCGGGCTTTTGCTCCTCGATCGCATCGGCCAGCGCCGCCACGCGCTCGACATCAGCGGGGTAGCGGTCGTAGTAGTGCTGCGTCTTGGCTGCCATGCGCGGGAAGGTGTGAGCATAGACTTCGCTGGCGCTCGCCGGCACGTGCGGAATACCGCCGCAGGTAAAGCTTGCCGTCACGCCCTCGGGGAAGAGCGACAGATAGCTCAACGTCAAAAAGCCGCCGTAGCTCTGCCCGAGTGTGACCCAGGGCTTGCCGCCAAAGCCCACCAGGCGCAGGTACTCAAAATCGCGCACGATGGAGCTGGCGAGGTGGCGCTTGAGGAAGTCAGCCTGCGAGCGTGCGGCATCGGAGCCTGCCGCCTCGGCGCGTTCGCCCAGTGCGGCAATCGTGCGCCCGTCTACACAGCTGCTGCGCCCGGTGCCGCGCTGGTCGGGCAGGACGACGCGGAAGTGCTTGACGGCCTCCTCGATCCAGCCATCGCTTGTGGGCGACAGCGGGCGCGGGCTCTCGCCGCCGGGGCCGCCCTGCAAAAAGAGGAGGAGCGGCAGGTCGTCGTTGATGCGGTCGGGCGCGCAAACCACGCGGTAGAAGAGTTTGATGCTCTCGGGCGTGCCGGCGATGGGCGCCGGCATGGCGCCGCGGCGCATGGTGCTGCCGACGGCCAGGAGCATCGGCTCCAGGCCGCGCCAGTCAAGGGGGACGTTGATGCTGTGGTCCTCGACATAAAGGCCGGGGACGTGGTACGAAGTGATGAGGGCCATGTGAGTCTTCCGTTCGTTGCGGTGTTTCGGGTTGACCAATTCTACCGCCGCGGGCGAGGCCATGCGCAAATCGGCTACCATGGTTGCAAACTTCTAGGAGAAAGGGCCGCCCATGTCGGTCGATATAGCCACGTATGTCCACGATCTTGCCGTTGCCGCCAAGGCAGCGTCGGCCTCGCTTGCCACGGCGAGCGATGAGCAGCGCCAGGAGGCCGTGCGCGCCATGGCCGCAGTACTGCGCAACGGTGTCGACTCCATCGTCGCCGCCAACGAGCTCGATATGTCCGCCGCGCGCGATGCGGGCACCTCGGCCGGACTGCTCGATCGCCTGCTGCTGACGCCCGAGCGCGTCGAGGGCATGGCCGCCGGCCTGGAAAAGCTCGCCGAGCTGCCCGATCCCGTGGGCCGCGTGCTCGACCACCGCGTGCTTGCAAGTGGCGTGGACCTGACCCGTGTGAGTGTGCCGCTGGGCCTGGTCGCTATGGTCTACGAGGCGCGCCCCAACGTGACGGCCGACGCCGCAGGCATCTGCATCCGTACCGGCAACGCCTGCATTCTGCGCGGCGGCTCGCTGGCCTATCACTCGTGTGCCATGATTTCTGAGCTGCTGGCCGATGCGCTCGAGGCCAAGGGCTTCCCGCGCGAGGCCGTGTCGATGATCGAGTCCACCGACCGCGAGGCTACTGGCGAGCTCATGAAGCTCCGCGGTATTGTCGACGTGCTCATTCCGCGCGGCGGTGCAGGCCTGATCCAGCGCTGCGTGCGCGAGTCGCTCGTGCCGGTGATCGAGACGGGTACGGGCAACTGCCACATCTATGTGCATGAATCCGCCGACTTTGATAAAGCACTCAACATTATCGTTAATGCCAAGACCCAGCGCGTAGGCGTGTGCAATGCCGCCGAGTCGCTGCTGGTCGACCGTGCTGTGGCCGACGCGTTTTTGCCTGCGGTCGTTGCCGTGCTGCACGACCACGGCGTGCTCATTCACGGCGACGAGGCCACGTGCGCCGCGTGCGCCGACGCCGGCTTTGTGGAGGGCGATGACTACGTCGCCGCGACTGAGGAGGACTGGGGTCGCGAGTACCTGGCGCTCGAGATGAGCGTGAAGGTCGTGGCAAACGAGGACGAGGCCATCGCACACATCAACCGCTACGGCACGATGCACTCCGAGGCCATCGTTGCCGAGGACACGGATGCTTGCGAGCGCTTCCTGGATGCGGTCGATGCCTCGGCCGTGTACGCCAACGCCAGCACGCGCTTCACCGACGGCGGCGAGTTTGGCCTGGGCGCCGAGATCGGCATCTCGACCCAAAAGCTCCACGCCCGTGGCCCCTTTGCCGCCGAGGCCCTCACCACCTACAAATACAAGCTCCGCGGCACCGGCCAGGTCCGCCCCTAACGCCCGCGCAAGAAAAACCACCACAAAGGTGCCTTTCTCCTTTGTGGTGGTTTTAGGTGGCGTGGGCGGTTAGGCCTGGAAGGTATCGCGGTCGGGGGCGAAGGACTGCATGGCCGCGATGGTGCGGTCAAAGAGTTCGGGTAGCTCCCAACCCAGCATCTCGGCGCCCTGCGTAATCACGTCGCGCGAGCAGCCGGCGGCAAAGCGCTTGTCCTTGAACTTCTTCTTGAGCGACTTGGTCGTAAAGTCCATAACGCTCTTGCTCGGGCGCATGATGACTGCAGCGCCGATCAGGCCGGTGAGCTCATCGCAGGCAAACAGGATCTTTTCCATCTGCAGCTCGGGCTTGGGCAGCGAGGTGTTGAAGTCGGACGTGTGCGTCTGGATGGCGTGAATGAGCTCGGGAGACGCACCTTCGCCCTCAAGAATCTCGGCAGCATAGATGGTGTGGTTCATGGGGTCGTCCTCATGCTCCTCCCAATCCAGGTCGTGCAGCAGACCGACGATGCCCCAAAACTCCTCGTTCTCGGGGTCGAACTCGCGCGCAAAGTAGCGCATAGTGCCCTCGACCGTCTCGCCATGGGTGATGTGGAACGGGTCCTTGTTGTGCTCGTTGAGCAGTTCGAACGCGCGGTCGCGGGTGATTCCGGCGGTAAGCGGCTCTGCCATAGGAGACTCCTTGTGCTCGTGGGTATCGATAAGAATGAATACTACTAGAACAAGAAAACCACCACAAAGGTGCCTGTCCCCTTTGTGGTGGTTTTGGCGCGGTTGGGTTAGTTGAGGGCGGCTTGGGCTAGGCGGGCTTCAGCGTCCTCCTCGGTGACGCCCAAGGCCACAGCGAACTCCTCGATGGAGCGGCGTTTGGCTTCCTTGAGTACGCGCATGTAGTAGGAGCTGGGCTTTTTATCAGCTTCCTCGGCCTGGCGAATGCGGTGCATCATGGTCTTTGCCACGCGGACCGTCTCGGGCGCGCCCAGCTTGAGCTGCTGTTTAAAGTGCGTCTCCTCAAGTGAGCTGTTGCGCTCGGTAAAGGTGTCGCACTCCAGCTCGTCATAGTGGCTCAGCAGGTGCTCGGCATCTTGCTGAGAGATGGCGGCGTGCAAACGGTCGGCCTGCGCCACGGGGTACATGAGGATCGTCTGCGCATGTCCCTGCTTGGTCTCGAGCAGCAGCATGGGCTGCGGTGTGTCGTCCCTAAAACCGACGACGGTGCAGACTCCCTGACCCGGATGAATGACGTGTTGACCGATTGAGAACATGCTACCTCCAACTTATACGAATTTACGTATGACTAGAATAACACGCTGACGTGCGCAAACCCTTACTTTATGCAGGAAAAGCACACAACTCCGATAGGTAAGAGTATTCGATAACAGACGCAGCTCATTCACACCTTTATGCATTTTCAACGCTTGCATAATCTGCAGGCAGACCGGCATCTTTGAGTGACTCCATACAAGCTGTAGTCAATTTTGTGCATATGCAATATCGATTGGCTTTACCCTGCGACAGTGCCCGTCGCTTGTGATAGAGTGCTACAAACTCTGGCTTTTGCCCTACGAGTGACCAAGAGCTCGGGGGCTTTAACACAAGGAGGATCTATGCCCGAGAAGATTGAAGAGCTGGTACGCGCTGCGCTTGCTGCGGCCCAGGAGGCCGGCGACCTTTCCGCATTTGAACTTGACGATTGCGCTATCGAGCGACCGGCTGACACTTCTCATGGCGAGTGGACCTCTACCATGGCCCTGAAGTCCGCCAAGCTGGCCCACTGCGCCCCGCGTAAGATCGCCGAGGCCATCGTTGCCCATATGCCCGAGGACCCCGCGATTGAGAAGGTCGAGATCGCAGGCCCCGGCTTCATCAACTTCTACCTTTCCGTTGCTGTCAAGAATGCCATCTTTGGCGAGGCCCGCGAGAAGGGCATGGACTTCGCTAAGTCCAACGTCGGTGGCGGCTTGAAGACCCAGGTCGAGTTCGTCTCCGCCAACCCCGTCGGCCCCATGCACATCGGCCATGGCCGCTGGGCCGCTCTGGGTGACTCCCTCTGCCGTGTTATGGATCACGCCGGTTACGACATCCAGCGTGAGTTCTACATCAATGACCACGGCTCTCAGATGAACACCTTCGGCAACTCCATCAGCACGCGCTATATGCAGCTTGCCGACATCATCGCCAAGCAGGGCGTGGATATCGACGAGGCTCACAAGCTGCTGATCGCTGACCGCGACGCCTTCGTTGCCGATGAGAACGACGAGCATCCCGAGACCCATCCGTACCAGGACAACTTTGCCGAGACCCTGGGCAAGGACTCCTACGGCGGCGACTACATCATCGATGAGGCCGCCGAGTTCTGGCGCACCGATGGCGATAAGTGGGTCAACGCCGATCCGCAGGAGCGCATGGAGAGCTTCCGCGAGCGCGGCTACGTAAAGATGGTCGACAACATGCGCGACCTTTGCCACGCCGTTAACTGCGACTTCGATCGTTGGTTCTCCGAGCGCTCCCTGTACGTGAAGGACACCGAGGGCGAGACCGCCGGCACCTCCGCCGTCGACCGCGCTTTTGAGAAGCTCGACAAGATGGGCTACCTCTACACCAAGGACGGCGCCCTGTGGTTCCGCTCCACCGACCTGGGCGATGACAAGGACCGCGTCCTGATCAAGTCCGACGGCGAGTACACCTACTTTGCCTCCGACGTCGCCTATCACTGGGATAAGTTCCAGCGCGTCGACCACGTCATCGACATCTGGGGCGCCGACCACCACGGCTACATCGAGCGCGTCCGCTGCGTCTGCGACGCTCTGGGCTACCCCGGCAAGTTTGAGGTTCTGCTGGGCCAGCTCGTCAACCTGCTGCGCAACGGCAAGCCCGTCCGTATGTCCAAGCGCAAGGGCACCATGGTGACCCTGCAGGAGCTCGTCGACGAGGTCGGCTCCGACGCTGCCCGTTACACGCTCATCTCCAAGAGCTCCAACCAGATGGTCGACTTCGATATCGAGGCCGTCAAGAAGCGCGACAACTCCAACCCGGTGTACTACGTGCAGTACGCTCACGCCCGCGTGTGCTCCATTCTGCGCCGTGCCGCCGACGTTACGCCCGAGCAGGCTGACGAGATGGGCATGAAGGCCGTCGCCGCCAAGGCCATCGGTGAGAACGTCGATTACTCGCTGCTGACCGACCCGACCGAGCTCGCCCTTTCGCGTAAGCTCAACGAGCTCACCGACCTCATCGCCAGCTGCGCTCGCGACCGCGCCCCGTTCCGTCTGACGCACTTTGCCGAGGAGCTTGCCGGCGACTTCCACAGCTTCTACGCTGCCTGCCAGGTGCTGCCGAGCGAGGGCCGTCCCGTCGACCCCGAGCTTTCGCGTGCCCGTCTGGCCGCTTGCGATGCCGTCCGCGTGACGCTCGCCCTGGTGCTCACCCTCGTTGGCGTTTCCGCGCCCGAGCAGATGTAAGCTACGGGTCATTTGACCGTACAGACTTGGTTTAACTAAGCCTTGAAAGCCCGATCTCCCACGGAGGTCGGGCTTTTTGCAAACGCCGACGTATTGACGAATTTGGAACTGCTGGAAATACGAAACTATGCCGGTTTACTACGATGAAATGAGAAATTCCAACTACGCCGGCTTTTCGCAAAAAAGTGCAAGGCATCTACCTGCGGTTTTAGTTCAACAAGTTTCGGAGTGATCGCGGTTGAGCGATTCATCGTAGTAAACCGCCACAGTTTTGGCGGAGGCAGTCAGATTTGTGGGTGTTAAACCAAAGATTGTCCCTTTTGACTAGTCGTTTAAGAACGTCCTCAATGACTAAGTTGCAGGTGGTTGCGGTTGTGTTACACTAACGCTGCGTATATGACGCAAATATCTCGATACAGATCAATGATGTCCGTCGGTATTTGACGGAGCTAGACTGTTTAGCCGCCCTGAAGGTTTATGCAGGGAGCATGTGATCACAGGGCTTGAAAAGAAAGTTGAGCAAACACTGTGTCTGATCAACAGCAAGAAAACGAAATAACGACGACGCAAGCCGCTCCCGCTGCACCGGTTGCGTCGGACCAGGTCGCGGCGCCCGCGCATGCCTCGGCTCCTGAGACGCCTAAGGCTGCTTCGACGCCTACGCCTGCAACGGCTGAGAAGGCCGTGCCTGCAACTGGTGAGGAGGCTGCTCCGGCAAAGCCCAAGCGTACGCGCCGCACGGCCAAGCCTGCTGCTGACGGCGAGGAGGTCACCAAGCCCAAGCGCCGTACCACGCGCATGACGCGCGTCAAGCGCACCGTTGCAGCTGACTCCTCGGCGCCGATTTCCGATGAGGTCGCGCAGGCACGTGCGTTGGCGCAGATTAGCGAGGCTCAGGTGGTGCGCGCCCGCCGTCGTGCTGCCGAGCGCGAGGCCGCGGCTCTGACCGAGCTTGCAGCTCCGTCTGTGCCCGAGACGCCTGCCGCCACCGAGACCCCTGTCGCCGACCAGCCGACCGAGAAGTCGGTACCGCGCACACGCCGTCGCACGGCTGCTAAGGCCGAGCAGGTTGCCGATCAGGTAACCCCCGAGCTCACTGAGGCTTCGGTCCGTTCCGCGGCAGGGGAGGGCACATCGCCTGTTGAGCCCGCTGCGCCTGTCGAGGCCAGCGAAGTTCCCGTTGTCGATCCGGCTTTGCGCCCGCACCGTCGCGGTCGCAAGCCCAAGGCCTTCGTCGAGGCCGAGAAGGCCGCAGCCGCAGCCGCCGCCGCTCGGGATGCTGCGGCGACCGCCGAGTCTGCAACCGCCGCCGACGCGCCCGTCCAGGATGCTACGACTTCCGAGGCCGCTCCCGCCGATGTCGAGCCCGCCGACCTCCGTCCCGGTCGCAGCCGTCGCACTGCTGCTAAGCGCACGTCCAAGGCTAAGTCTGCCAAGAAGGTTGCGTCCGAGGATTCCGCCGAGACGACCGCCGATGCATCGACTGACGCCGCCGAGCCCCAGGACGTCGAACAGCCTGCGTCTGAGAAGCCCAAGCGCGGTCGTAAGAAGTCCGCTAAGGCCAAGGCGTCCGAGCAGCAGGCCGAGGCCGAGCTGCAGGGCGATTCCAAGGCCGAGGCCAGCGATGATACTGTGGCTAACGCCGACGCCGCCGCAACCGATGGCGCCGCGCCCGCCGAGGCCGAAGACGGCGCTCGCCCCAACCGTCGCCAGCACAAGCGCAATGACGACCGCAGCGAGCGCAAGGACGACCGCAACAACGACCGTCGCAACCGCCAGCGCGATCGCAAACAGCGCAACAAGGAGCGCAACGCCGCCCCCACCGAGCCCACGCTTTCGCGTGAGGAACTTGCGGCCATGAAGGTCGCCGAACTGCGCGAGAAGGCCAAGGAGTTCGAGATTGAGACGACCGGCAAGAAGAAAGCCGAGCTCGTCGAGGAGATCTACGTCACCGCCGCGAAGGCCGAGGGCTTCCGCGACATCAAGGGCATCCTGCAGATTCGTCCGGACAGCTCCGGTATCATCCATGCCCACGGTTACATGAAGTCCAACGACGACGCCTTCGTCCCCGCCTACCTCATCCGCTCCGCGCGTCTGCGCACGGGCGACGTCATCGAGGGCTCGCTTCGTCCTTCGCGCGGCGGCGACAAGCGCGCCGGCCTCGCCAAAATCACGACCGTCAACGGTCTAGACCCCGAGCAGATTCGCAACCGCCCCAAGTTTGGTGACCTCACCCCGGTCTATCCCAACGAGCCGCTGCGCATGGAGCACGGCAAGGACTCCATTACCGGTCGCGCCATCGACATCGTGTCGCCGATTGGCAAGGGTCAGCGTGGCCTGATCGTGTCCCCGCCCAAGGCCGGCAAGACCACGATCCTCAAGAAGATCTGCCAGTCTATCTCGATTAACAACCCCGAGGTGCACCTCATCTGCTTGCTCGTCGACGAGCGCCCCGAAGAGGTCACCGATATGCAGCGTTCCATCAAGGGCGAGGTTGTGGCGTCGACCTTCGATATGCCCGCCGACAACCACACTCGCGTGGCGGAGCTCGTCATCGAGCGCGCCAAGCGCATCGTGGAGCTGGGCGGCGACGTCGTGGTGGTGCTCGACTCCATCACGCGTCTTGCCCGCGCCTACAACTTGGCGGCGCCCGCCTCAGGCCGCATCCTTTCGGGCGGCGTCGATTCGGCGGCACTGTATCCTCCCAAGCGCTTCTTGGGCGCAGCCCGTAATATCGAGAACGGTGGCTCGCTCACCATCCTGGCCTCTGCCCTCATCGACACCGGTTCAAAGATGGACGAGGTCATCTTTGAGGAGTTCAAGGGCACCGGCAACATGGAGCTCAAGCTCGACCGCGACCTGGCCGACCGCCGCATCTTCCCGGCTATCGACCCCGTTGCCTCCGGTACGCGTAACGAGGACCTGTTGGTCGACGAGCAGATGCGTCCGTTTGTCTTTGGTCTACGTCGCATTCTTGCCGGCATGAACAACACCGAGCGCGCGGCCGCATCGTTTATCAAGGGTCTTAAGGGCACCAACACCAACCAGGAGTTCCTGGTGCGTTCGGCCAAAAAGCACAGCGACTACGAGCAGACGTTCTAGGTTGTCATCCACACGCGGCGATAGCCATCAATGCAATAAAGGGTCGGGGCTTTGAGCCTCGGCCCTTTTCTATATCGCCGCTTCGCACTTATTTTTAACCATAAGACCGACGAGCAGCAGGTTTCCCGTTTCAATCCGACATCGTCGCTTGCAATCGACGGGGCGGTTTCGCATAATAGCTTTTAAGCTTCGCGACGGAAAACGCAGATGAAACGAACCATATACCGTTGCTTTGGGGCATAGCCCCGCTTCATCTTCTCTCGCGCAGCCAACTGAATGATGCGATTTGGGTGCTGGAAGATGGGGAGAGCTCATGGCTTCTTCTGATGCAACACAACGAGCAGTCCTTGCCGGACTTTCGTGCGGGATCGGCCTTGCCACTCCCGTGGTTATGTATGCCGCGACGCTGCCGTTTTCGTCGGTGAACGAGGCGGTCGTGGCGGGTGCGGTTCCCTTCGCCGTGGGCGCGGTGGCGGGCGTGGGTATCTATGCCGCCTCGCTGGGTATCTCCGAGCACCGTGCGCAGCGTGAAGAGCGTCTGTTCCAGCCTGATGCCATGGGCGGTGCCGCCAATCTCAATCAGCATCAAAGCGAGTTCAAGACCGCCTCGATTCCAGCTCAGCAGCAGGATGCGACTCCTTACGCTGCGGCTTCTGCTTCTCAGGCTCAGGCGGAGCAGTCTACCTCGGCATTCCTTTCCGGCCTGAC
This sequence comes from uncultured Collinsella sp., assembly GCA_902496455.1. GTDB lineage: Bacteria > Actinomycetota > Coriobacteriia > Coriobacteriales > Coriobacteriaceae > Collinsella. The sequence continues at coordinate 55,270 of CABVAY010000005.1, read as the reverse complement.
TGGTGCGTTCCAGCGCCGTCATGCCGATGATGGTGTCCCTACCATCGCTCGAGCCGCAGATGCCATGGACGAGGCCGAGGCTTGGTCCATGATCGACAGTATGCTCGACGACGATTCGCCGGTGAGCTGCGACCCTGCACGCTCGCGCGACGTCTATCAAGTCGCCATCGACGAGCTCACCAACGGCGGGCAGACCGGCTCCTTTAATCGCGACGAGATCGCCGCCGCGGCGCGTGCCGTATCGGGCTCCCAGGCCGCCCCTGCGGGCAGCACGGCGGCTTTCGTGGCACTCGTTGCCAACGCGGCATCCAATAACGTCTACAACGCTACCTCGGGCGACGCGAACGCTTTTGCCGATAATTCGTACGTTGATGAAGCCATGGCCGCGGACGAGGAGGCCGTTGCCGCCCGCCGTGCCGCCGAAAGCTCGCTGTGGGGCGCTCCTGCCCAACAGCAGGCGGCCGAGGCTGCGCCGTACAACGCAAACCTCGCCAGCATGCCTATCATCTCCGGTGCCGCGGGCATCGACCTCGATGACCTCGATGAGCCTGCAGCCATCACTGCATCGATTGATGCCCAAGATCGCATCGACACCGGCGACCTTCCGGACGCCTCGCTCGAGGTTGATGTTCCCATGGCCGATTACTCGGGCCACGAGGGCATGTGGGCCGCCGCCACCGCGATTCTGGATGAGATTGACGAGCCTGCTACTGTTGCAGCCCCCACTCCCGTCGCTGCCCCTCAGCCTGCTGCCCCCGCCTATGTCGGCCGTCACAGCGCTGTGTTCCCCGAGGATACTGCCCGTATCTCGCGCGAGAGCATCGAGCGGGCCGAGGCTATTGCCGCCGGCATTATGGAAAATCGTCGTCACGAGCGCGTCAATCAGATCCTCGAGGAAGAGATCGAGCGCCTGCAGTCCTCTACCGCCAAGCGTACGGGCCGTGCTTATCTGAGCGTTATCGAGGGCGGTACCGCCAGCTTCGCGCCGCTCCGCGCGGAGGCATAACTTCTGCATGGTTAAGATCAATCGAAAATGGGCGGTTGTTACCTGCCTGATGGCGCTTTTGATTTGGGGCAATTCGCTGGTTCCCGGCTCGGGATCGGGCTCGCTGAGCCTAACGGTCATGGAAGCTATCCGCGGTTTCCTGCACGGCGTGGGACTTCCATATGAATGGGTGACCAACTTTGTTGTTCGCAAGTGCGCGCATTTTACCGAGTATATGGTGCTCGGCATCCTGGCAACGCATGCCTTTGATTTTGAGGGCCGGCGCACCTTTGACGTGCTGCTGCCCACGGCGGTGTTCCTGCTGCTGATTCCTTCGATCGACGAGACGATTCAGCTCTTTGTGCCGGGACGCGCTGGCATGATCACCGATGTGATGATCGACTGCTGTGGAGCGGCAACGGGCGTTGTGCTCCGATATCTCTTACGGTCGCTGATGTGCGCCAAAAAAGCCGCCTAGGACGTATTGTTTGGTCCTAGGCGGCCTTTTTTATTTGAGGGCTTATATGAGTCGTGGTGGCGTCGTTCCGTAGGTCGGATTTGCCGGGCGCGCCACGCCCTGTGGGTGCGTCTGCTACTGAAGCGCCTGTGCGCCCAGGGCCAGGCAACCCATGATGCCCTGCTTGCCCTCGAGGCTGTTGTTGACAATATAGGAATCGATGTCGTTGACCTCGGGCGTGACGATATAGCCGTTGAGCATCTCGGCGCACTTTTTGCGTGCGAGCGGCACGATGGGGGTGTGGTCGGCCACGCCGCCGCCGATGATGATCTTTTGCGGTGCGTAGCACAGCGTGTAGGTCATGAGCGCCTGTGCCAGATAGCCTGCGAGCAGGTCCATGGCCTCCGGGTCATCGGCCATGTCTCCGGCGCTCTTGCCATCCCAGCGCTTTTTAACGCCAGGGCCGGCGATGAGGCCCTCGAGGCAGTTGTCATGGAAGGGGCAGGCGCTATGCTCGCCGATGGTGTCGCGCGGGTCGCGCGTGACCAGGATGTGGCCGGCCTCGGGATGCATCATGCCGTGCACGAGCTTACCGCCCGAGAGCACGCCGGCGCCCACGCCGGTGCCGATGGTCAGGTAGACCACGTCGGTGAGGCCCTGGGCGCAACCAAAGGTGACCTCGCCCAAGCAGGCAACGTTGACGTCGGTGTCGTAGCCACAGGGAATATTGAGCTCGTTTTGGATGGTGCCCAGCAGATCAAAGTAGCGCCATGCCGTTTTGGGCGTCTCCAGGATCTTGCCGTATTGGGGCGACGCGGGGTTGACTGCGGTGGGGCCAAAGGCGCCGATGCCCAGCGCGGTGATGCCCTTGTCGGCAAACCATGCATTGACGGCCTCAACGGTCTCCTGCGGGGTCGTGGTCGCGATCTGCTCACGCTCCAGGACCGTACCGTCTGCATAGCCCGTGGCGCAGACCATCTTGGTGCCGCCGGCCTCGAGCGCTCCGATAAGCTGCTGTTCTGCCATAGTATTCCTCTCTCTGGGACGAGTTGCTCCGTGACTAAAGTATAGAGCTCTAAACCATTTAAGAAAGCGCTATAGAAAGAAGCCTCGCAACGCGGCGGGCGGTGCGGGGCTTCTTTGGTTGCTTTAGTTGCCGGGCCGTCCTTACCCGCGCGGCTTGATTTTATCACGTAGCGACTTGAGGTTCTCCAGTGCCGCGTTAAGCGTCTCGTCTCGCTTGGCAAAGTGGAAACGAATCAGATGGTTGACGGGCTCGCGGAAGAAGCTCGAGCCGGGCACGGCGCCCACGCCCACTTTAGACGCGAGGTCCTCACAGAATTCGAGGTCGCTATCATAGCCAAACTCAGAGATGTCCATCATGACGTAGTAGGCGCCCTGCGGTACGTTGTGCTTAAGTCCGATACTATCGAGCCCTTGGCAGAACAGGTCGCGCTTGGCGGTATAGAGGTCGAGGACCTCATCGTAATAGCTGTCGTCGAAGTTGAGGGCGGTGACAACGGCTTCCTGCAGGGGAGCGGCGGCACCCACGGTGAGGAAGTCGTGGACCTTCTTGATGCGCTCGGTGATCTGGGCCGGGGCGATGGTGTAGCCCAGACGCCAGCCGGTGATGGAGTACGTCTTAGACAGCGAGCTGCAGCTGATGGTTCGCTCGAACATGCCGGGCAGCGTGGCCATATAGACGTGCTCGTGGGGCGCGTAGACGATGTGCTCGTATACCTCGTCGGTAATGCAGTAGGCGTCGTACTTTTTGCAGAGGTCGGCGATAAAGGTGAGCTCATTGCGTGTAAAGACCTTGCCGCAGGGGTTGGAAGGGTTGCACAGGACGATGGCCTTGGGGTCGTTGTCGCGGAAGGCCGCCTCGAGTGTCTCGCGGTCAAAGTCGAATGTGGGCGGGTTGAGCGGCACGTAGATGGGCTCGGCACCCGAAAGGATCGTGTCGGCGCCGTAGTTCTCGTAGAACGGCGAGAAGATGACGACCTTATCGCCGGGGTTCGTGACCGTCATCATGGCGGCCATCATGGCCTCGGTGGAGCCGCAGGTAACTACGATATTCTCGTTGGGGTTCACCGGCATGCCCATAAAGTGCTCCTGTTTGGCGGCAAGCGCCTCGCGCATGGCCTGGGAGCCCCAGGTGATGGAGTACTGGTGATAGAGCGGCTTGGGATCGGCGGCGATGGTGCTGAGGCTATCGAGCAGCTGCGCCGGGGGATCGAAGTCAGGGAAGCCCTGCGAGAGATTGACAGCGCCGTACTTATTGGAGATGCGTGTCATGCGGCGGATGACCGAATCGGTAAATCTTGCCGTGCGGTTGGAGAGTTCTTTCATGACGGTCCTTTCGAGGATTTGCAGTGGGGCAAGTTTACTCCTATGAAACCGGTGGGATTTGCTCGAAATGGTCTCGAAAAACTCTTTTCAAAATTCTTGAAAATTGGGGCTTGCATCGCGTGGCGTTCCTTGCAATAATAGTCGAGCGCGAAGCGCACAGGACACGGTGGGTGTAGCTCAGTTGGCTAGAGCGACGGGTTGTGGTCCCGTAGGTCGAGGGTTCGAGTCCCTTTACCCACCCCAGTTCTTGCTTCGTGTTGATATCGGGTCGTTAGCTCAGTTGGTAGAGCAGGGGACTCTTAATCCCAAGGTCCAGGGTTCGACCCCCTGACGGCCCACCACACGATATCTCCTCTAAAGTCCGCCACAACGGACTTTAGCTTTGGGTCGTTAGCTCAGTTGGTAGAGCAGGGGACTCTTAATCCCAAGGTCCAGGGTTCGACCCCCTGACGGCCCACCAAAGCAAGTTAAGACGGTCAACTTCGGTTGGCCGTCTTTTTTGTTGACCTTGCATGGGGTCGAACCCGAAAGGGCGCGGAGCTGAGGAAACGCGTAAGCGTTTGCCAGCGCAGCGCGCAAGGCGCCTTGGCGCCGCAGTGGCCGCCTGCGCAGCAGGCTGACCCCCTGACGGCCCACCAAAGCAAGTTAAGACGGTCAACTTCGGTTGGCCGTCTTTTTTTTGACCTTGCATGGGGTCGAACCCGAAAGGGCGCGGCCGCTTTCACAGATCGAGCCTACCCTGGGGATCGGTAAAACCGTCAGTACCCTCCTTGAGTTTCTTCTCGTCTGCCTTCACACGACGCTCGAGCTTTTTTGTATCCTCGGCAGGCGGTAGGTTCTCGGGGACAATTCCGCGGTCGATGAGGCTGCCACGCACGCTTGTGTTGTTCTCGACGTGCTCTTGCTTGATCTGGTCCAGACCGTACAGGTCGTGTTCCTCGGCGTTGAAGGCCGTCATCGAGTTCGTGAGGTCCTTTGCTTTGATGAGAACATCGGCTAGCTTGTCCGCCAAAGCAGCGCTCTTGGGCACACCAAGCTGCCGCTTCATGTCCGCCGTGCTTCTGCCGCCGAATAATGCCTCATCGCCCTTCGACTTGATGATCGCGAATCCTTTGGAGTCCACGCCTCGTTTGAACGCAATGCCCGAGAGCTGTTTCTCTGAATCGGATAGCGAGTGGCGCGCCTGCAAGCGCTGAATCTCTGCGAAGCGCTGCTCTATGAGCTCTTGGCGACGCGTCTGCACGGCAAAGTATGCCTGTGCGAGCGCGATCTCCGGCTTGTTTGGATCTCCGTTTTGGGCGATTAAATAGCATGCGTAGCGCGTAAGTTTGTAGTCTTTAACCGCGCGAGCGGCGACACCGGCAGTTACCATTTTCGTGGTGTCACGAAAATGGGAATCAACTGGAGTTTTGTTTGTTTCGCACGAGACTTTTGCCCTCTTAACAACTTCGGCGAAGTTCTCCCATCGAGTGTACCCCATGGGTTCCATTAAATCGCGTGCGAGCCAATACTCAACGCCGTCATCCACATTGGCGTAGCTATCAAGTTCGACACGCCACTTCTCGATATCTCTACTGTCCATATCTCCTCCTCGCTGGTCTATTGTTTATGCGGGCTTTGCCCGCTCTGTATTTAGAATAAGGATACGCTGCCGTGCGGACACGAATGGGCCCTGAGCCACTTCGAGCTCACGGGGCCCATAGATATCGATTAGTTGTGTTCTGCTATAGATAGGTGTCCAGTTTAATCCGCTCGATAGTGCGATCCGAGACTTTCGGTTCGCTTGCGCATGGCTTTGACCATTTCCTGTGCTAGTTGAATCTGCGATTGCAGGCGGGCGAGGGCTGCGACTTCGCTGTCCTGGGCTTTCTGTGTGCTCAAGGTCGTTGCCTCTGTCTTCAAGCCCTCAAGCTCGTGTAGTGCCTCGGATAGGCCCGTCTCGGTGCGGTTGATCATGCAATGGGTACTCATCGTGTGCTTAAGGCTGCGTGTCAAGCGTTCGGCGACTGTTGTGGCAATGCCGTACTGGGGGAGGGCGATAACCGCCTTTGGGGCCACCTCAGGTGCATTCTGTGCTGCCTGGGCTGCCGATGTGCCCGCGATGCGCCCAAACACGATGCCGTTGGCGCTTGACAGGCCACCAATGCGATCGGCCCCGTGCATGCCGCCTGTCGCCTCGCCACAGGCGTAGAGGCCCTCAACGCCCGTGTACGCGGTCCTGTCGATCTTGATGCCGCCGTTGGCCGCGTGGGCATACATCGCCACACGCATCTCGTCGCTCGGAGCGATACCATGCTCGTCTTGTAGCCAAGTGGCAAATGTCTGCACGAACTCGGGGACATTCTCTCGCGGGAAGTCGTAGTGGAGCGCCAGACCTTCGGCACCTGCTTGTTCGATGGCAAGATCGATGGCGCGAGAAGCCAGGCGCGAAGTGAAGGGGCCATATCCTGAGCGTTGCTCAAGCAGATCGTCTAACTTTTCGTTGGCAATGTCGACCGGTTGGTCAAACGTGACGTAGCGCCAGGTTTTTTCGTTGAAGACCAGGTTGCGCTTAGGTTCAATGAAACCGGGCATCATCTGCATGAACTCTATATTGGTTAGGGATGCGCCGTGCGCCTGTGCGATGGCTTGTGATGAGCTGAGCACGTCGGCGGAAGTGAGGCTGCGTTCGAACAGACCGCCCGTGCCGCCCGCAGCGATGATAGTGGCTTTAGCTGTAAAAGTCACGATGCGCTCGTCTGTTTGGTTATAGAGCACGGCGCCGGTAATCTTTCCGGTTGTGTCCTCAACAAGGTCGATAAGCTCGTGGCGGGGGAGCAGGCGAATGCCCAGCAACTCGATTTGGGCCGTACACGCGTCCTCAAGGGGCTTGCGGGTGAGGCCGCGCCACATTCTCGTCTTGTGGTCGAAGCAGGGGATAAATTGCTTTTGTTGGGCGCTCTCGGCGCTTTGCGGGCGCTGGAGTTCTACGCCCAGATCCTGTTCGAGCCAGTCAATCGCTTGGGGAATGCCGTGGACGAACGTCTGGACGAGTTCGGGGTCGGCAACGCCGCCACCGACGGTCTGGATGGTGTCGATGAGGTCCTGTTCGTCGTCTTCGTTAACGGGTCCGATTAGTCCCAGGCCCCAGGTTCCGGGGAAGAAGCTCGATCCACTCATAGTCTTGCCGGCGCTTGCGATAGCTACGGTTGCGCCCGCGCGTGCTGCTTCTATGGCGGCGCAAAGGCCCGCAATGCCAGATCCAATTACCAGTACATCAGTCGATTCCATGGGACTCCTTTCTCGTTCGCGCATTGTCGCATGGGTGATCGGCAAAGGTATTGTAAAGATTGGATAAATCGGCAAAGGGCAAATATGGCACGTGGACGTTAGGGCCGCTTGGCGGCTCCTTCTCCTCACACTTCATGTTCCATCAGAACTGATATATCGTATCTCGAACGTTTTATTGCAACAAAAAAGAGCCGCCACCCGGGTGGGTAGCGGCTCTAAAGCTCAACTATATGAGCATCGCGCGGGCGCGATTAGGCCTTGAGGGCCTCCTCGACGGCGACAGCGCAGGCGACGGTGGCACCGACCATGGGGTTGTTGCCCATGCCGATGAGACCCATCATGTCGACGTGTGCAGGCACGGAGGAAGAACCGGCGAACTGGGCATCGGAGTGCATACGGCCCATGGTGTCGGTCATGCCGTAAGAGGCAGGGCCGGCGCCCATGTTGTCCGGGTGCAGGGTACGGCCAGTGCCGCCACCAGAAGCGACGGAGAAGTACTTCTTGCCAGCCTCGAGGCGCTCCTTCTTGTAGGTGCCAGCGACGGGGTGCTGGAAGCGCGTCGGGTTGGTGGAGTTGCCGGTGATCGAGATGTCGACGTTCTCGTGCCACATGATGGCAACGCCCTCGCGGACGTCGTCGGCGCCGTAGCAGTTGACGGCGGCGCGGGGACCATCGGAGTAGGGGATGGTCTCGACGACCTTGAGCTCGCCCGTGAAGTAGTCGAACTGGGTCTTCACGTAGGTGAAGCCGTTGATGCGGGCGATGATCTGAGCGGCGTCCTTGCCCAGACCGTTGAGGATAACGCGCAGCGGCTTCTTGCGAGCCTTGTTGGCGTTCAGAGCCAGGCCGATAGCGCCCTCAGCGGCAGCGAAGGACTCGTGGCCAGCCAGGAAGGCGAAGCACTCGGTGTCGTCGGAGAGCAGCATAGCGCCCAGGTTGCCGTGGCCCAGACCGACCTTGCGGTCCTCGGCGACGGAGCCGGGAACGGTGAAGGCCTGGATGCCCTCGCCGATGATGGCGGCAGCCTCAGAAGCAGTCTTGGCGCTACGCTTGACAGCGAGAGCGCAGCCGAGGGTGTAGGCCCACTCGGCGTTCTGGAAGGCGATGGACTGGGTGTTGTTGACGATCTCACGCGGGTTGAAGCCCTTGTCGGTGCAGATCTGCAGAGCTTCCTCGAGGGAGGCGATGCCGTTGTCGGCGAGGCACTTGTTGATCTTGTCAGCGCGGCGCTCGTAACCTTCGAACGTAACAGTCATAGTTATTTCCCTCCCTTTCTACTCGTGAACCGGGAACACGCTGGCGACGGAGTGAGTCTCCTCGTCGGTGCGCGGGTCGATGTACTTGGCAGCGTTCTCCCACTGACCATAGTGGCCCATAGCGCCAGCGATGGCCTCCTCGGGGGTCTTGCCGGCCTTGACGGCGTCGGTGAACTTGCCGAGGTTCAGGAACTCGAACGCGATGATCTCGTTCTTGTCGTTGAGAGCCATGCGGGTGACGTAGCCCTGAGCGAGCTCGAGGTAACGAGCGCCCTTGGCCTTGGTGCCGAACATGGTGCCGACCTGGGAGCGAAGGCCCTTGCCGAGGTCGTCGAGGGAGGCGCCCACGGGCAGGCCGCCCTCGGAGAACGCGGTCTGGCTGCGGCCGTAAACGATCTGCAGGAAGATCTCGCGCATAGCGACGTTGATGGCGTCGCAGACGAGGTCGGTGTTGAGGGCCTCGAGGATGGTCTTGCCGGGAAGGATCTCGGAAGCCATGGCGGCAGAGTGGGTCATGCCCGAGCAGCCGATGGTCTCAACGAGGGCCTCCTCGATGATGCCGTCCTTGACGTTCAGCGTGAGCTTGCAGGCGCCCTGCTGAGGTGCGCACCAACCCACACCGTGCGTAAGACCGGAGATGTCGGAAATCTCCTTAGCCTGGACCCACTTGCCCTCCTCGGGGATGGGTGCGGGGCCGTGGTATGCACCCTTGGCAACGGGGCACATGTTCTCCACTTCCTGTGAGTACTGCATGCCTCTCCTCTCTATCGTGTTGGCGTCCCGTCTGGGGGTCGTGGCTGGCGATTGCCGGGCGACCCTTCGAAAGGGACATGACATGCAGCCCCTATAATACCGCGAAATGCACGGAATATTCGGCGAACGGCTCAGTTTTCGTAGCGAGAAGCGCGGAATTTTCAATTGAAACGATTTAACCAGACTGTTTGCGGTTGTGCGATCCGTTGAAGGGGGGTCGGTTCTGGTCAAGCTTTTGGCAAGGCTGCGTTTCCTGACCTGTGGCTTTGTTGCCGTTCGCCGTCGATTTGCCGCCTTTTACCGTCGACGGGTGCCATTTTGCGTGAATGTTTTGATAGCACGTTTCAATCGTGATGTATTGGATGGTAAGTAGATCCCGGCGAAGGGAGCGCCGTGCAGCGCGTTTGGAAAACGATCACCGGTTTTTACCATGTTTGTGCCCGCGGTATGGGCGGGCAGTTGATCTTTGAGAGCGACGAGGACCGGTGGGAGTTTTTGGAACTGATGCGCGAGTGCTGCCGCGATGCCCAGGTGACGATTGTGGCGTGGTGTCTCATGAGCGACCACGTGGATCTAGTGCTTTTGGATTACGAGGACAAAATGAGCGCTGCTATGCAGCGGCTACTGTTGACGTATGCTCGTCGGTTCAATAAGCGTACTGGGCGCGCGGGCTGCCTATTTCGTGAGCGTTTTGAGCGCCGCTCGCTCGATACCGACTGGCAGGTGATGGAGGCTATTCGCTCCGTACACGCCGATCCGCAGGAGGAGGGCATTAGCCTAATCGAGCGTTATCCCTGGAGCAGCTTTGCGGAGCATCTGCGCGCTTACGACAGTGATGCGGCTGATGTCACGAGGGGATTTTCCGATCCTTCTTGCGTGCTTGAGCTTTTTGGTTCTGCCGAGGGCTTTATTGCCTATTCGCTAGCGATGTCCGACGGCAGCGAGCCAGCGCTGTGCGATATGAAAGAGACGAAGTGGGAACGCCACGCCTTTGCCGACAAGTTTGCGAAGAGCCTCGGGGTTCCGCTCCACGGGGTTAAAGCCGCATCGTTGGCGCAGCGCAATACCGTGATTTTTGGATTGCACGATGCCGGTTTTACGGTGCGCCAGATTGAGCACTATACCGGGATTGGCAAAAGTACGGTTTCTCGTATTGTGCGGACCCGCACGGGGACGGCGATGCGGGCTGGCGGAAACGTGATGTAGGGCTGCCTGTGCACCGCGGCTGGGGTCGTTCATGCGCCGCAACCTGCGTTCTAAATGCTTGGTACGCTGACTGCACTTCTTGATATGCATAGAACGATTGCCGTCTTGCATAAAAATACGGCTCAGTCCGGTTTTACCCGCGCCTACCCCCGTCCACACCGTGCAAAAAGCGGAGTTTTCAGCATCGTGGTGCTGTCGGCACCGCCGTAATCTTGAAGTATATGGGTCCCGAAGCCATTTATGCCTGCCGATGTGCCTCCAAAGCGCATGCTTGTGACCCCTGAGACCACGATGCTTGTTCTAAAACGATATAAAAGGGTGCCTGGAGACGTTGATTAACGCTTTCAATGCGTATACACGCAACTTGGCGTGCTGAAAACTCGCAAAAATGCACGCCGCACCCTATGGGACCCGTCTGTGGCGGGCGCGAAGCGAACCGGAGCCCAGCAGGACGGGGCATGGGGCGTTGCTTGGGGTGCCCGTGGCTCTGTCGCTAGCCGTTGGCACTGTGGAAAACGTCCGTGTTTGCGGCTGGCTGTTCGGTAAATGACAGGGCGAGCGCCGGACGCGCGAACTTTGTGTGTCCGAGGCGTTATGAAAAAGCCGAGCCGCCCGTATTGGGCGGCTCGGCAATCAAACCCTTTGATCTGGGGCATCCGCTACTGGCTAGTTTACCCTTCGAGCATGCCGTCGAGGGTGCGCCAGGCGAGCTCGGCGCATTTGACGCGGGCGGGCATGTGCGAGATGTCCTGGAGCTGGGCGGCTTCGTCCAGGTCTTCCAGGTCGTCCTCGGAGAGCTTCTCGCCGCGGATCATGGCGAGGAAGAGCTCTGCCAAGCGGTGAGCTTCCTCGACCGTCTCGCCCGTGATGAGGTCGGCCATAATGTCGGCGCTTGCCTGGCTGATGGCGCAGCCGTGGCCGGTAAAGGAGGCTTCCTCGATCACGTTGTTCTCGACTCGTAGCTGCAAGGTGAGCTCGTCGCCGCAGCTGGGGTTGATGCCGTCGTGCTCGTGCGTGGGGGCATCCATCTCGTACTTATAGTCGGGGTGCGAGTTGTGCTCCATAAACGTGGTGGAGGTGTATAGATTACCCATTGAACGTGCTCCAAACGTGATGCAGACCGGCGATGAACTTGTCGATGTCGGCCTTGTCGTTGTAGAAGGCCACGCTGGCGCGGCAGCAGGCAAGGTTCTCGACGCCCAGCCAGGTGAGCAGCGGCTGCGCGCAGTGGTGGCCGGCGCGGATGCAGACGCCGTCCATGTCCATGATGCTCGCGACGTCGTGCGGATGGATGCCCTTGACGTTAAAGCTCACAACGCCGTGGTGGTTGTCCCAATAGATGGAGCCGATGATCTGGACAAAGTCGAGCTGCATGAGCTCGCCCATCAGGTAGTGGACGAGTGCCTGCTCGCGGGCCTGGATGTTCTCGTAACCCACGGTGTTAACCAGGTAGTCAAGCGCCGCGCCCGTGGCGAAGATGCCGGCGGCGTCCTGCGTGCCGGCCTCGAACTTCTCGGGGACGGGCGCCCAGACGGCGTCCTGCTCGGTGACCGAATCGATCATCTCGCCGCCGGTGAGCATGGGCGGCATGGCGTTGAGCAGGTCCATTTTGCCCCACAGCACGCCGATGCCCATGGGGCCCATGGCCTTGTGCGCGCTAAAGGCAAAGAAGTCGGCGCCCAGGTCGGCCACATCGACCGGCATGTGCGGCAGCGACTGCGCACCGTCGACGACCAGGTAGCCGCCGTACTTGTGCACGAGTTTGCCGAGGTTCTTGACCGGGTTCTCGACGCCCAGCACGTTGGAGACCTGGCCCACGGCCAGGATCTTGGTCTTGGGACCAACCTTGGCAAGAACTTCCTTGGTGGTGAGCTGGCCGGTCTTGGTGGGGTAGAGGTAGACGAGCTTGGCGCCGGTCTCGCGGCAGACCTGCTGCCACGGAATCAGGTTGGAGTGGTGCTCCATGATGGTAATGACGACCTCGTCACCGGGCTCGAGCACCGTTGGCGCAAAGCTCTTGGCGACCAGGTTGAGCGACTCGCTCGTGTTGCGGGTGAAGACGACCTCGTTGGCCTGTGAGGCGCCGATGAGGTCGGCGATCTGCTGGCGGACCTTCGCGATGGCCTCGGTGGCCTCGACGGACAGCGAGTACAGGCCACGCAGGGGGTTGGCGTTCATGCGCTGATAGAAGTCGCGCTCGGCGTCGAGCACACAGGCAGGGCGCTGCGCAGTGGCGGCGCTATCGAGGAAGGCGATCTCGGGGTGCTGCTGGAAGAGCGGGAACTGCGCCTTGTAGGGGTTGGTCTCGATGTCCACAGTGGGCCAGCCGCGCGAAGCCTCGTCGCTGGCGTCGAGCTCCATGGGCTCGGGGGCAGTACAGGTGTCGCATTTAACGTGCTCGGTGTCGATCATGCGAGCTCCTCTTCAAAGTTGTCGATCAGGTTGTTGCCCAGGCGGACGACGGCTGCGCGGGTGCGCTCGTCGGTGGCGGAAAGCGCGGCGTCCTCCAGCTTGGCGCGGATGAACAGGTCCTCGGCGGCGTTTTGGTCAAGGCCGCGGCAGGCGAGGTAGAACAGCTGCTCGTCGCGGACGTGACCGATGGTGGCGCCGTGGTTGCCGGCGACGTCGTCCTCGTCGCAGAGAATGACGGGAACGGTCTTGTTGTCGACGCCCTTGTTGGCCAAAAGCACCGTCTCGCGCTCGGTGCCGGTTGCACCCTTGCAGCCGTGCACGAGGTCGATGGTGCCGCGGTAGACCTTCTTGGACGTGCCGGTCAGCACGCCGTTGGCGTCGATCTCGCACTCGGTCTTGCGACCGCGGTGGCGCAGCTCGTAGTTAAAGTCGCGCACCTGCTCTCGGGCGCCCAGGTAGTCAGTATCGATGGTGACCTTGGCGGTATCGCCTAGCAGGTCGCCGGCAAGGCCGGTGGCGCTGGCGCCAGCACCCAGGACGGTGTGCTGCACGTTGACGCGCGCGCCCTCGTCCAGGAACAGGCCGGTGTCGTCGAGCGCGATCCAGCTATCGTCGAGCGTCTGCGTGCAGGTCACGTTGACGGTGGCGTACTCGTGGGCGCACACGCGTAGCACGGGAGCCCACGACACCTCGCCGGTAGTGGGGGAGTCCAGGGCAATATGCAGATCGAGCGTCGACTGGGGACGGGCGACGACGTCGATGGCGGCGATGGCCGCGGCGGCATCGATACCGCTCACACGCACGGTAACCGTGGCGTGCTGGTATGCGGGCACATCGATGACGATGCGCTTGGTAGCATGCTCGGCCAAGTAGGCGTAGGCAGCCTTGCCCATGCCGGTTTCGAAGGCTTCAGCGGGGGAGAGCTCCTCCTCTAGCTTAATGGCACCGGCCTGGTAGACGGAGGTGGCGGGCACGTCGAGCTCGGTCTCGGGCGTGATGCGGGCGCGGTCGGCGGCGTCGCCGGGGGCGGAGGCGCGGCGCTCGGGGAAGCGCTCGGCCATGGCGTCCATGGCGGCGTTAAATGCGTCGGCAGCGCCTCGGAACTGCTCGTCCAAGCCCTCGACCTTAACAGCCTCGGTGGGAGCGGCGGCAAGCTCGTCAGAGAGCTCGAGCTTGGTCTGATTCATCTTCAGCCAGCCCCAAGTGGCAGCCGGCATCGCGTTGACCTGCTCAAGGGTGGTAGCAGCGGTGTTCGTGGTCTGATTCATTATCCGATCGCTCCTTCCATCTCGAGCTTGATCAGGTTGTTCATCTCGACGGCGTACTCCAGCGGTAGCTCCTTGGAGACCGGGTTGGCAAAGCCGTTGACGATCATGGTACGGGCTTCTTCCTCCGGGATACCGCGGCTCATCAGGTAGAACACCTTGTCGTCGCCGATACGTCCGATGGTGGCCTCGTGGCCGATGTCGACGTTCTTGGCGCGGATGTCCATGGCCGGAATAGTGTCGGAGCGGCTCTGGTCGTCGAGCATGAGCGACTGGCAGCTCACGGTTGCCTTGGAGCCCTCGGCCTTGGGCGTGGCCACGATGGAGCTGCGGAACGTCTGGATGCCGCCGCTCTTGGAGATGCCCTTGGTCTCGACCGTTGCCGAGGTCTCGGGCGCGTTGAGCACGACCTTGCAGCCGGTGTCGAGGTTTTGACCGGCGCCGGCAAAGGTGATGCCGGTAAAGCTCGAGCGGGCGCGGCGGCCGTTGAGCACGCTCATGGGGTAGAGGTAGCCCACGTGGCTGCCGAAGGAGCCGCTGATCCACTCGATGTCGCCGTCCTCGTCCACGCGCGCACGCTTGGTGTTGAGGTTGTACATGTTCTTGGACCAGTTCTCGATGGTCGAGTAGCGCAGGTGCGCACGCTTGCCCACAAAGAGCTCGACGGCGCCGGCGTGGAGGTTGGCTACGTTGTACTTGGGCGCGGAGCAACCCTCGATAAAGTGCAGGTCGGCATCGTCCTCGACGATGATGAGCGTGTGCTCAAACTGGCCGGCGCCCTTGGCGTTAAGGCGGAAGTAGCTCTGCAGCGGGAAGTCGAGCTTGGTGCCCTTGGGCACGTAGACAAACGAGCCGCCCGACCACACGGCACCATGCAGGGCCGCAAACTTGTGGTCGGTGGGCGGGATGAGCGTCATAAACTTCTCGTGAATGAGCGGCTCCCACTGCGGGTCGTGCAGGGCCTCCTCGATGCCGGAGTAGACGATGCCCATCTTGGACGCGGTGTCCTGCATGTTGTGGTAGACGAGCTCGGAGTCGTACTGCGCGCCGACGCCCGCCAGGTAGCTGCGCTCGGCCTCGGGGATGCCCAAGCGCTCAAAGGTGCTCTTGATGTCGTCGGGCACCGACTCCCAGTCGTGCTTTTGGTCGGTGTTGGGCTTGACGTAGGTGACGATGTTGTCCATGTCCAGGCCCTCGATGGAGGGCCCCCACGTCGGGTCGGGGAAGCGGTTGAAAATCTCGAGGGACTTTAAGCGCAGGTCGAGCATCCACTGCGGCTCGTCCTTCTTGGCGCTGATCTCGCGCACGATGTCGGGTGTGATGCCGGCGTCGAGGCGCTCGAATCCCTCCTCGCCATAGGTGAAGTCGTAGAGGCTGCGGTCGATGTCCGCGACCTCGGTGCGGTTCTTGGTCATTGCGTCGCCCCTTTACGCCTGCTGCTCGGCAGCGGCGGCCTCGGCCTGGGCGCGCTGCTCGGCGGCCTCGCGCTCGAAGGTCTCAAAGCCGTTCTTGTCGATCCAGGGGATGAGCGAGGCGTCGTCCTCGCGCACGATGTGGCCCTTGACCATAACGTGGACGCGGTCGACATCCAGGTGCTCCAGGATGCGCGTGTTGTGCGTGATGATGAGCATGGAGCCGTCGCAGCTCTTGCGGTAGGCGTCCATGCCGTGGCTGACGGTGGACAGGGCGTCGACGTCCAGGCCTGAGTCAGTCTCGTCCAGGATGGCGAGCTTGGGCTGCAGCAGCAGAAGCTGGAGCATCTCGACCTTCTTTTTCTCGCCGCCCGAGAAACCTACGCCCAGCTCGCGGTTGAGGTAGGCGGTGTCCATGTTGAGCTCGGCCGCGAGCTCCTTGACGCGACGGCGGAACTCCTTGCCCTTCATCTCCAGTCCGGGGCGGCCGGCGATGCTGGCGCGCAAAAAGCTCGACAGCGGCACGCCTGGGATCTCGACCGGGGCCTGGAAGCTCAGGAACAGGCCGGCGCGGGAGCGCTTGTCGGTGGTGAGCTCGGTGATGTCCTGGCCGTCAAAGACGATGCGGCCGTTGTTGACGGTGTAGACGGGGTCGCCCATGACCAGGTGGCCGAGGGTGGACTTGCCGGCACCGTTGGGTCCCATCAGCACGTGGGTCTCGCCGGCGGCGACGTTGAGGTTGACGTTGTGGAGGATGGTCTTCTCGTCCACGGAGGCGGTCAGACCTTCGATGGAAAGCAGCGGATTTGCGCTCATGCTGTCCCTCTCTGTATATGGTGTACTCATGGGTGTACTAAACCCTAGGAATCTTCTCGGAATAAAGTTACTATGGGTTCGGCGTTAGTCAAGGGAAAACCCGACTAATCCACTCGACTTTTAAGATGTGGGACATAATAATCAGGTTTGTTTGCCCCGCGTGCATAAGATTTGGGACAAATGCCCCTGGTGGTTTTGTCTTAGGAACAACGGGAGGGTAGGTATGCTCATTTCTTCTAAGGGCCGCTATGCCCTCCGACTGATGATCTATATCGCAGCGCTTGGTGACACCGAGGGCAAGATTGCCCTGCGCGAGGTCGCCGACCGTGAGCATATCTCACAAAAGTATTTGGAGCAGTTGGTTCGTCCGCTTATGAAGGCGGGCCTGCTTAAGAGCGTACGCGGTAAGGGCGGCGGCTACATGATGGCCAAGGACCCGGCCGAGGTGCGCGCCGGCGACATCCTGCGCGCCGTTGAGGGCAGCACGGCTCCGGTGGCGTGCGACGGCATCGACAACAGCTGTACCCGCAGCGACCTTTGCTCGACCGTCAGGTTTTGGCGCGGTCTGGACGACGTGATCGAAAAGTACGTTGACGGCGTGACTCTGGCCGACCTGGCCACCGTCCCCGAGATCAACTTTGACATTAAGCTGTAGGGGTGCAAATGGCATCTCTCGACAAGGTGTACAAGCAAATCGAAGTTTTTGCTCGGGAATGTGACGCCGAGAAGGTCATGTTGTTTGGTTCTCGTGCTCGAGGCGACAACTTGCCCAAGAGCGATATTGACATCGCCGTGGCAGGTTGCCGGGATTTCGGCCGTTTCTCATATTTGATTGATGAGCGTCTTGATACTCTTTTAGATGTAGATGTCGTCAATCTCGACGAGTCCTTATCGCAGCAATTGCTCGATGAAATTGCCAGGGATGGTGTGATTCTGTATGAAAAAATATGAGAACTTTGCCAGCGCCTTGGCGAATCTTGAGGATGCGCCCAATCAGGATCTCAACAATGATTTTGTTCAGAGTGGATTGATTAATAAGTTCAATCTTCAATTTGAACTAAGCTGGAAGCTCCTTAAGCGTCTGCTCGAGTATGAGGGTGCCACGCTTGCCGCGTCGGGGTCTCCTCGTGCCATCTTGAAGGAGGCCTACCGATTCTACGACTTTATTGATGAGGCGGCCTGGCTAGATATGCTCAGAGACCGCAATACGAACGTTCATATCTATGACAATAAGCTCGCTCAGGATTTGATTCAGCGCATCTTGAACGTCTATATCCCCGCTTTCTGTCAGTTGCGAGACGGGCTGATGGAGCGTTACGGCGAGCTTCTTCTGGTGCCCGACGACCAGTTTGTTTAATTCCTTAAGATTTCGCGGAGGGCTGTTGCCGTTTGCCGATGGGTTGTTGTGCAACAAACGGGGAGCTGTAATACTGAATTCATCTTTGCAAACTGCACTTTAACTACACCAATGCAGGGAGGATCTATGCAGCCCAAGCATTCCGCAATTGTCGCAGGTCTTACGTTGGCGCTTTCGTTTGGCGCCCTTGCCGCGCCTGTGACTGCTGTTGCCGAGGAGCCCACGCCGGGTGTTGCCTCGGATGCCACCGATATCGATAAGGGCCTTTACACCCAGCAGTCCTTCTCGGGCGTGCTGAGGTCGGTTCAGGGTGTTTCGTTTGTCAACGTGACCGCCGAGATGAAGTACTTCACCAAATACGAGAGCCACGGCAACTATAACCAGGGTTTTTCGTATGGCGACGGTTATAACGCGCTGGGTTATTACCAGTTCGACCGTCGTTGGTCGCTCATTCCGTTTATGAAGCAGGTCTACAACTACGATTCTGCTAAGTACAGCATGCTTAAGGCCGCGATCGATCGCGGCAGCGAGATTTCCAACGCGAACAATCCCATGTACGCGAACGGCCAGCTCACCGAGTTGGGACGTATTGCGCAGGAGGCCTTCCAGGGTGCTTATAATACCGACCCTACTGAGTTCTCGGCGCTGCAGGATGCCTATGCGTACAACTCGTACTATGCGGTGACCGAGGCGTGGCTCAAGAGCGCTCTTGGCATTGATATCTCCGGCCGCGCCGACTGCGTCAAGGGCATGGTGTGGAGCATCACCAACATGTGCGGCACCGGTGGCTGCCAGGACTTTTTCCGCTGGGCAAACCTTTCTAACAGTATGACCGACCGCGAGTTTGTGACGGCGCTTTCCAACAGCGTGGTTAATAACGTGGCGCGCAAGTATTCGAGTCAGCCTCAGTACCATGAGGGATGGAAGAATCGCTATAAGAACGAGCTCAAGGACTGCCTGGTCTACATTGCCGAGGACGAGGCCGCTGCTGAGGAAACGCCTGTGGAGCCAGATCCTGAGCCTGAGCCGGATCCGGAGCCCGCGCCGGCGCCCGGTCCGAGCATGGCGCCCACTGCTCCCGCCACACCGACGCCTGGTACCGATGACGGTGCGGGCGACGATAACGATACGGATGCGCCTTCGACCGATACTAACGGCGACGGCTCTGCTGGTGGCACTGCTTCTGGCGATGTTTCGGGCGATTCGTCGACTTCTGGTTCCGACGGCGCTACGGATGGCACGACTTCTGGCTCTACCGATGCGGATGCTTCCAACGGCGCTGGCGATTCCTCTGCCGGTGCTGGCTCCTCTAACGGTTCTGACTCCGATGTTTCCGGGGACGGTTCGAACGAGGGCTCCGATGCTGCCGATTCCTCGACGGAAAACAAACTTTCTACTGGCGAGCAGCTTGGCTCTATGTTGGGCTCGTCTTTGATGGCAGGCATTAACGGCGGATCTTCTTCTGATGAGAGGGCGTCTGGTCAGGGCTCCGGTTCCAATGCCGACGGCGCTTCCGATGCTTCCGCCGATGCAGGTGCGAAACAGTCCGACGCCGATGCTCAGAAGGTCTGTGACAAGGGCAGCACGACCACCACGACCAAGACCTCGGGTGGCAATATGCCCAAGACGGGCGACGTCATCGTGATGGCGAGCCTTGCCAGCGCAAGCTTGGCCACGCTGGGTGTCACGTCCATTGTGAGTGGCAAGCATAAACTTGATCAGCAGAACAAGGCTGCAGGGGAGGACGCTTCCGAGGAGTAGTCTTTCGGTTGCCGAATGCCTTTAGAATCGGGACGGGGTCCGGTGCGAATGCATCGGGCCCCGTTTTGTTGTGCAACGATTAGTTATGCCCCCCCCTCACACCCCATGTTGCTACCGTTGCCCGATATGTTTGCGCGGCGACATCAGTACGTGCGAGGCGGTCGCTACAATTGGCATCGTCCTGCGATTTAGGGGGAACATTTTGGTGTCTGAACAGGCAAATAATGGTTGTGCTGTCGGCTTTGGCGTGCGTCTAATCGGCTGTACCGACGATGTGGTTTTGCCCATCGGCATGCACGACTATGCGGAGGCTCTTGGTTGCTGCACACTGGTCGACAAGACCATGTTTATTGCCGATGTACTGGATTGCGATGCATCCGTTATGGTGTGCTGCCGACCCGAGGGTTTTGGCAAGAGTATGAACTTGTCGATGCTCAAGGCTTTTCTGGAGCGTCTCGCGGTCGGTCATGCTTGCCGGAGCTCGTTTGCCGATGCTCAGATTTGGGATGCGGACGGCGGGCGCTATCGGGACGAGTACGCCTGCTATCCGGTGATATCGCTGGACTTTTCTGGTGCTGCGAGGCGTAGCGCCGCTGTTGCCGACGTCATGCGCGACGCTCTTTCGGGCGAGTGCGCTCGCCTGCTGGCGCTCTTGGAGGCTCCGGATTTAGCTCGAGATAAGGTGCGTCACATCGAACGTGTTGCGCGTGGCGTGGCAAGCGAGGCCGAGGTTGCCTCGGTGCTTGGTGTGCTCATTGAGCTACTGGAGATGGCCTGCGATGAACAGGTCGTATTGCTCGTTGATGGGTACGACGCGGCGTGGTTGGGCCGTGCGGCCGCGAGGGACGCTGCCGGCGCCGATCCGGCAGGGCTATTGGACCGCGTGCTGTTCGACGCCATTGCCGCTGCGGGCAATTCGCTACGCATGGCTTGCCTGATGGGGGAGCGCCCCGGTCCTGCCGAGGCGGCACTTTCTTCGCGAAACTGCTTGTATCGTCTTTCGACGCCCCTTTCGACGTGGTGCGACCGTTGGTTCGGCTTTTCGGATGCCGAGGTCGAGGCTCTGTTGAGTCATGCTGGACGCGAGGAATACCTGGATGATGCGCGTGAATGGCTCGAGGGATATCGGTTTGGCAGGGCCTATTGCTCGAGCCCGGCGCGTGTGATCGGTTTTCTGGACCGAGGCTGCACGGCGCCTGTGCGAACCGATCTGTATGGGTATGCCGATTGCCTGAGTAGGGTAGTTGCCGAGTGGAATCTCGATCGCCTTTCAGTCTTGTTCGATTTGCTCGAGGCCCATGGATGTGTTGAGGGCCCGCTTTGTTTGGGCGCTGCGGGGCCAGGGGCTTCGTCTGATGATGGCATGTGGACGGCGCTGTATCTGTCCGGTTTTCTCACGACGGATATGACGGAGGAGCCAGAGCATGGCAATCGCCTCCGTGCTCTGCGGTTGCCCAATAACGAGATTCGCCGTGTCTTGCGTCTAGTGATTATTGAGTGGTTTGAGTGCGCTGTCGAGGACGTTCGTGATATCGATACGTTTCGCGACGGGTTGTGCCGTGGGGACGAGGATGCGGTGAAGCAGGCGCTAGACCGCATCCTGGGGGATGAAGGAATCGGTGCGACCGACCCAGATGCGCCGCTGCCATATCACCTGCTCTTGCAGGGGCTCTGCTTTGGCTTGCCGGGCTATGCCAATCCTGCCTCGAGGCGAAGTCGTGGCGCGAATCGCTGGGACATTCAGGTTTTTCCTACGGGCTCTGTGTTTGACGTGGCAGACACGATCGGCATGCTCGAAGAGCGTCCGCTGATAACAATCAACTTGATGTATGACCCCGGTGTGGATGCGCTGGGCCTGGAGCTGCTGGCCGTTCAGGCGCTGCTCGACATAGAGCGCGACGGCATCGACAAGATTCGCGTACCGCGACCCGGTGTGGGCCGCATGCGCTGGGGATTCGGGTTTGATGGACGTCGTGTGGCTGCGGTGTGCCAGCGGCTGTAGGAGCAGGCGATGCTGCGGGCGTGTCCGCTACTCTGCGTCCTTCATGGGCGGCATGGGCTTCCAGTCGGGATCCTTGATGATCTTGCGGGCGTCTTTCATGCCGCGGCGCAGCGCCGGAATGCCGGTCTTAAAGCATTTGTCGACGGCTGCCAGACGAATGAACTCCTTGCAGAAGGTCGCGGCGTTGCCCAAGCGGAACAAGATGGGGTGGTAGTCGCCGTAAATCTGCATGTAGCGGGCCAAAAAGCCTCGGTTGCGCATGATGTAGTAGCGGTTGGTGTCGCTCGTGGAGTTGAGCTGGCGCTTGCCGGCGATATCCCAGTTAGAGACGGCGCGGGCGCGCTTGAGCACCACGTCGGCAACCACGGCGGCGGGGAAATGCTGGCTGGCAACATAGCCGTAGCAGGCATCGTCGCCGTAGATGAAAAAGCGCGCATCGGGCAGGCCGATCTTGTCGACTACGCGGCGCGAGAACAGGCCGCCTTCAAAGCACAGCTGGTTCATGGTGCGGCAGCCCTCGGGGCCCAGGTCCCACTTAGCGATGGGGTTGGGGATACCAAGCGAAAGGATGAGCTGGTACTGCCAAAAGAAGGCACCGCCGTCGAAGTCCAGGCGCGAACCCTGGATGACGTCGTAGCGGTCCGTCCACTTGGCCAGGCGCTCGATGCCCTCCGGGATAACGAGCACGTCGTCGTCCATGACCCAAAACCACTGGGCGCCCAGGTCGTAGGCGCATTTGGTGCCGGCGGAAAAGCCGCCCGCGCCGCCGCCGTTTTCGAGCTGCGGGGCGTAGATGACGCGGTCGGTGCCGCCCTTCGCGTCGGGCTGCTCGGTGTCGATGCCCCACAGGTTGGCCAGGCGCTCGTTGAATGCGGTGCACATGGCCTCGGTCTCGCGCGAATTCTCGTTATCGACGATCACGATGCGCCAGGGCGTTGCCGTGAGCTCGGTCATGGAGTCGAACAGGTTGGCCAGGAGTTCCTGGCGCTTGTACGTAACGACGACGATGGCGAGCTTATCGATGGGAGCGGGAAGGGTTGAAGACATGGGGCAATATATCCTTTCACGCGCGGCGCGCATGCGCTGCACGGAAGCTATCGAATACGTCCTTGGGACTGTCCTATTGTAAAGGGTCGGCGCACCTTGACGGCAAGCTTTGAATAAAACGCAGGAACCTGCCACGGGTGTAGCGGCTTTAGCGTCTGACGGCAGCATGTCTATTGCCGCTTGAGCTTGCGATCGATAAGGCTTCTAGCTGCATCGATGATGAGAAGCGCTAAGGCAAAGACGATGCTAATGACGGTACCCGTGACGATACATATAGCTGCCGGGCTGTTTTGGCTGACCAGTATGTTTGCGAGCAACGTATTGAAGACGGGACGCCACAGGCTACTGGTGAGCGACTGCATCACATAGAAACCGAGCGTGGCGGTCGATAAGGTGACGATGACACCCGCAGTCCGCGGATTGCCTGAGGCGCTGCGTCGGGTTGCCGCAAAGAGCAGGGAGGCGGCAGCGAGGGCAAACGAGATCAACGAGGTCGATTTGTAGGAGAGGACTGCCATCGCCGTGAGGTTGCCGGTGAAGGAGAGTGCTCCTTCCAGGATGGTGGCGAGCACCAAAACCGTTGCGAGCGAGCGCATGCCCAAGGCGCCCGCCCTGTCCGACTCCATGACATCGGTAACGTCGCGGAGTAGCCCGCCGATCAAAAACGCGATTACGTACGTGGCAGCGCTCATGAGCTTCTGCAGCCAAGAAAACTCACCGCCGCTTGCCGCACTCATGGCGGCCAAATGCCCGTTAACAACAAATACGAGTATTCCAACGGCGATGACCGTCGCCGTGTAGCTCTTCTGGGAGAGTCGGCTCTTGGCCAGTCCAAACCATGGCGCCATGAAGACCGTGGCGGCATAGACCCAGATAAACTCAAGGCCTAGCGTGTACCAGTAGTGCGTGTTGAGGGTAACATCGGGAATGGGGGAGACGACCGCGGACCACGCGAGCGCCACGAGGCAATAAAACGCAGTGGGCATAACGACCTTGCCAATGCGATGCGCCGTTCGTTGCATTTGCGACTTCCGCATTGCCCCACCGTCCCAAGCACGCGCGGCCGAAGCGATGAGAAAATAGCCCGAGATCATAAAGAAGACCTCGTTGGCCCAGCAGCCAAGCAGGTTGATGAACCCCGGCAATCCCGAATAGGGAAAGACGGCAAGCGGCGCATATTCCACGACGCCGATGCAGGTCGCCTGGAAGGTCCACTGAAACGTGTGGAATATGGCAATCCCAGCGACCGCGATTAAGCGCAACGCTTCGATGGATATGTTGCGTGCGGCTTTGGGCTGCATGACTTCCTTTCGCTTTGGTTTGCCTCTGCGGGCTCCATAGATTATATAAACGACCGCGGGCGGGACGACCCTTTGATACCATTAACGGCAGGTATTTCCTAAGGAGCACATTTGTCTACTAATTCCTCTGGCAGCCCTGTCCTGTCGCTGCTTATTCCCATTTACAACGTTGAGCGCTACCTGCGCGAGTGCCTCGATTCCGCCGTGGCGCAGACGCTCAAGGACATCGAGATCATCTGCATCAACGATGGCTCTACTGATAGCTCGCCGGATATCATCCGCGAGTATATGCAGCGTGATGCGCGTGTGAAGATGATCGACAAGGCCAACAGCGGTTACGGCGACTCGATGAATCGCGGGCTCGATATGGCGCGCGGCAAGTACGTGGGCATTCTGGAATCCGATGACTTTATGGCGCCCGATGCGCTCGAAAAGCTTGTCTCGGCCGCCGATAACAATAACGCCGACTTTGCAAAGGCGAACTTTGATTTTTACTGGTCTAAGCCCGAGGAGCGTCGCTCGCTGCACGAGATGTTTAAGCCCAAGTACTGCGGCAAGCCGGTGCACCCGAGCGACACGACACAGTTCTTTAAGCAAAAGCCGTCGATTTGGTCGGCCGTGTACCGCCGGGATTTTCTTGAGCGCAACGGCATCAAGTTCCTGCCGACTCCGGGGGCATCCTTTCAGGACACGTCGTTTGCCTTTAAGGTGATTGCTTGCGCCGACAAGGCCGTTTACCTGCACGATGCCGTACTTTCGTATCGTCAGGACAACGAGAACTCCTCGGTCAATTCTTCGGCTAAGGTCTTTTGCGTCAATACCGAGTATGCCGAGATCGAACGTTGGATCCGAGAGGATTTTGCCCGCGACCACGCAAGCGATGACGTCGCCCGCATGCTCAAGTTCAATCAGCTCATTAAGTACGACTCGTATATGTGGAACTATGTGCGCTTGGCGCCTAAGTTCTATAAGGAGTTCCTGGTGCAGATGGCCAAGGAGTTCCAAGCGGCCTTGGACGCCGGGGAGTTTTCGCTGGACGATCTTAAGCCGTGGAAGCGCGCGAATCTCGCTGCCATCCTCAAAGATCCTGAGGGCTGGGTTGACGAGCATCCGACTTTTGCGACGGATGGTGCCTTGGGACGCGCCAAGTACTACGCATCGGTTGGAGGCCCCGGCGTGGTCGCCGCCTTCCTCATCGAATCGCTGAGGGGGTAGGTCGGTATGGGAGATGCCTCGATTCCCAAAGCGACTATTGTCGTTCCCGTATACAACTCCGCGCGCTCCATTCAGAGATGCCTTGACTCGCTGCTGACACAGTCCGAGCGCTCGATTCAGGTTGTCTGTGTCAACGACGGTTCGGTTGACGATTCGCTGTGCGTCTTGCGTCAAATTGCGCAGGCCGACGACCGTGTGCTGGTGATTGACCAGGAAAACGCTGGCGTCTCGTGCGCTCGAAATGCCGGTATCGATGCCGCCGAGGGCGAGATTGTCTTCTTTGTGGACGCCGACGATTACATCGACGCCCAGACGGTCGAGTGCGTACTGCATGCCATGGAGTCTGCAGATGCCGAGGTCGCCGTTTTTGGCGGCGTCTGCGAGCCGTCCGACGCCGCGCCCAAGCGGGTCCAGCAACTCATGAGCCCCAAGGTGGGCACTTTTGACGCCCGTGATCCTCAGTTACTGTTCCACGCAAATGCACAGCCCTATGCATGCCGCGCGGCTTTTTCGCGCGAGCTGCTCAATCGCGAGGGCATACGTTTTGCCCCCGGCTTGGCATTGGGCGAGGACGTCGTGTTCCAGTTTGCAGCTTACGCGCTGGCCTCAAAGACCGTTGTCATGCCGGACAGGTTCTACCACTACGTGATGGAGAACGACTCGGCGACGCACGAGTTCAACAGTGCCGAGGCCCGCGCCAAAAAGCTCGACGCACACATGAGGATGCTCGAGGAAGTTTTGGAGGATTGGGCGGTCTACGGCCTTTTGGACCTGTGTCCCGGCGAGCTGATCACCTGGTTTTTGGACCTTATCGTGTTTGATTTGGCGCGCTTGGATGCCGATGGTTTCCGTCGCGTGGCCGGTCGCGTGAATATGGATTTCACGACGTTTTTGGGAACGGATTGGGCGGATATGCCTGCTAAGGGCGCCGTCTGTCGTGTTGCCCATAAGCTCGTTGCGGCGACCTCGGGCGTTTCGATGGCGGACGCCACGCTGTTCTATCTTTCGACCCGCGGTCTCAAGGCCTGCCTGGAACGCTTTATCTAATATCTGGGCGCTGCCGCGCACCGTTGCTTCGCTGCTAAAATAGGCCTGTTACACGCTATTCAACAGGAGGTTCTCTTGCAGAACTCTGATACCCCGAAAGTTTCGCTGCTTGTTCCCATCTGCAATGTTGAGCGCTACCTGCGCGAGTGCCTCGATTCAGCCATTGCGCAGACGCTCAAGGATATCGAGATCATCTGCATCAACGATGGCTCTACCGATAGCTCGCCGGATATCATCCGCGAGTACATGGAGCGCGATGCGCGCGTTAAGATGATCGACAAGGCCAACAGCGGCTACGGCGACTCGATGAACCGTGGCCTGGAGATGGCGCATGGCGAGTACGTGGGCATTTTGGAGTCCGATGACTTTATGTTCGAGGATTCGCTTCAAAAGCTGGTTGCCAAGGCCGATGCCGAGCATGCCGATGTCGTTAAGGGCGACTTTTACCTGTACTGGTCTGCGCCCAGCGAGCGCCGCGAGCTGTTTGGAATTATCGACGAGCATATGACGGGCGCCGCGTATCGCCCCGTCGATCGCCCGGGCATTTTCTACCGCAAGCCTTCCATTTGGTCGGCCATCTATCGACGGACGTTCCTTAACGACAATCAGATTCGGTTCCTTCCTACGCCGGGTGCCTCGTATCAGGATGCGGGTTTTAACTTTAAGGTCTGGGCATGCGCCGAGCGTGCTGCGTTTATTGCGGATCCCATTTTGTGCTATCGCCAAGACAACGAGAAGAGTTCTGTTAACTCGCCTAACAAGGTATTTTGCGTGTGCGACGAATATGCCGAGATGCAGCGCTTTTTGGATGAACGCCCCGAGCTTAAGGCTCGGCTTCAGGGCATTTTAATGCGCATGAAGGTCGATACGTACCGCTGGAATGATGACCGTCTGGTTGATGAGTTGCGCGAACAGTTTTGGGAGAAGGCATCTCCCGAGCTCAAGGCCGATTGGGATGCTGGTCGCTTTGACCTGTCGCTCTTCGACCCGCGCGGCGAGACCGACTTGCGACTGATGATCAAGTCGCCCCGTGCCTATATCGATTCGCGTTTTGGCTTTAAAAAGCCGGGCAAGTTCAATACGTTTAAGCACTATTTTAAGATCGGCGGCCTGCCGCTGGTCTGGCGCGTGCTGACGTATCAGCGCGCCTACGGTGATAATCCGCATCCCGACGACGTGCCGGCGGCACAGTAGGAGCGCGTGATTATGGCTACCCCTAAGATTTCCGTCGTCGTTCCCATCTACAAGGTGGAGGAGTGCCTGGCATGGTGCCTGGACTCCCTACTCGCGCAGGATATGCCCGGTTGGGAAGGCGTGCTGGTTAACGATGGCTCGCCGGATGGGTCGCGCGACATCGCCGCTACCTATTGCGAAAGGGATACCCGCTTTAAGCTTGTCGATAAGCCCAACGGTGGTTTGTCGAGCGCCCGTAACGCGGGTATCGCTGCGTCCTCGGCTCCTATCGTCTCGTTCTTAGATTCTGACGACCGCTTTACGCCCGATGCGTGCCGCGTGATCGTCGATGTCTTTGAGCGTGAGGATTGCGACGTTTTGACCTTTGGCGCGAACCCGTATCCGCTGGAGGCGGGGTATCCGTGGCTTAACTATGTACTGAGCCCACGCGACGTTTTGTTTGAGGGCTATAGCTCAGATCTGCTGTTTAAGGAAGCGTCTCGCCCCTTTGCATGGCGCACCGCTTGCAAGCGCGCTTTTTTGCTGGGCAACGGGATTGTGTTCGATGAAACCGTTAAGTATGGCGAGGATCAGGTCTTCGATTTTGCCGTCTATGGCCGTTCGCGCAAGACGGCGCTTATCTCGAACAAGCTGTACGACTATCGCGTGGCACGCAAGGGCTCGCTCATGGACACCATGCGCTATGACGATGAGACACGTTTGCTGGAGCACGTGAAGATCTACTCCGCGGTGCTGGCCGATTGGCGCCGTGATGGGATCGATGCCCAGCATGCCGATGACCTGGCGTACTTCCTGTGTGATCTGGTGCTGTACGATGCACTCAGGCTCCTGGGCTTGGGCTGTGGCAAGGTGTTCGCTGCCGTTGCCGCGGCACTTGACGGTTCTGCCGTGGGCAGTGATGCTGCGCTTGCGCAATGCGATCCTTCTGTTGCCGCCATGGTGCGTGCGGCGCTTGTCGGTAAGGCTCCTGCTGCTCGTTTGTGCAAAAAGCTCATGTTCAATTACGACGTCCTGAGGTTTGGGCGCCTGGGCGCGTACAAGCGCATGGCTGCGAACGCCCTGGGAAAGCGAGAAGTGTAGATGAGTATCAAGCGTTTGACACTTTGCCGCAGCCAGGGCCGCCTGTTTGTGCTGCTTCGCTTTGCCGGCCAGGATGTTGCGGGGCTTATTGAGCAGGAGGGTCCCCAGGCTTTTGCTCATGCGACGACCGATGGCGCTTGCGTGCCGTCTTTGACACTGCCGGCCGACCATGGCCGCGTGCTTGCGCTTTGTCCCTCCGTTGCCGATTATGGGCGCGAGCTCCTCGTCTTGGTGCTTCCGTTTATGGACGGCTCTACAATTGACGTCTCATTTGCGTCCGGCGACAAAAGGCTGGGCTCTATTCGCCTTGATAGTCGTATTGCCAAACTGGAATCTAAGATTAACTACAAAGCAAGGCCTGCGATGTGCGCGCTCGTTCGCGATGCGCAGCGCGGCGAGTGCTGCGGCCGCTACGAGATCGATGCCGTTCGTTATTTACCGGCAGATGAGGGCGCCGTTTGGCGCTATGAGGTCAAGTGGGCGGGAGATCCCCAGTGCGCCCCTGAGCTCCAGATCTTCGATACGCACATGAATGCGATTGATGCCACCGTGCATGTGTTTGAGTCGCAGGTCGATGTTCTCCAGCAGAACGGATGCCGCGTCAATAAAACGTATCTGAGCGTTGAGATGCCCGAGGATATACGCGATTTTGTCGCGATTGCGGCTGATCCCACGGTCCAGATTCAGAGCGGTTTTTGCGCCATGGATGGTCGTCTGTACAACGGCATGGTCGACGACAGCTGGAATCGCATGAAGGATGCGCGTGCGGATGACGCGGCCTATCGACGTTGGTTTGATCAACATCGCGCGAAGCCGGGCGACCTGTCGTGTCAGTGCGTCGCCGCGTCGGCATTCGCCTATAGGCCGCTCGTGAGCATTATGGTGCCGTGCTATAAGACCGATCGGGTCTACCTGCGCGAGCTGCTGGACTCTGTGCTATCCCAGAGCTATGGAAACTGGGAATTGCTGCTTATGGACGCCTCCCCCGAATGGGATGCGGTGGCCCATCTTGCGGCTGCCGCCAACGACGAGCGCGTTCGTCGCATCGAACTGCCCGGCAACGGCGGCATTGTGCTGAACACCAACGCTGGTATTCAACAAGCGTCGGGCGACTACATCGCATTCTTAGACCATGATGACATTCTGGAACCGGATGCGTTGTTCCACTATGTCGCCGCATTGAACAAAGCGGCAGAGGGAGAGCGTCCGCAGATCCTGTTTTGTGACGAGGACATGTTCCAGAAAACGGGGGAGTGGGGTCAGCCGGTCTTTAAGACCAAGCTTAACGTTGATCTGCTCTATAGCCATAACTGCGTGACGCATTTTCTGATGGTGGAGAAGGCGCTTATCGATTGCATTGGCATGTCGCCGGAAGATGTCGCGGGCGCCCAGGATTATGATCTGACGCTTCGCTGCCTTGCATCGGGCGCACGGTTTGAGCATATTGCCCACGTGTTGTATCACTGGCGCGTACACCCCGGTTCCACCGCCGATGGCTCTGCAGATAGCAAGCCGTATGCCATTGAAGCTGGTCGTTTGGCGCTGCAGCGCCACTTTGACTCGCTGGACGTTCACGGGACGGTCGAGGAGACCGAGACGCCGTTTGTCTATCGCATGCGTTATGCGCTGCCGGAGCCTGTGCCGCTGGTGAGTATTGTGATTCCCACCAAGGACCACGTTGAGACGCTCGATGCCTGTGTTATGTCGATCGCCCATAAGGCCACGTATGCCAACTACGAGATCGTCTTGGTGGAGAACAACAGCGAGGCCCCGGAGACGTTTGCGTATTACGAAACCCTGCCGGAGCGCGTGGCTGCAGCTTCCGAAGGCAAAGGTAGCGCACGTGTTGTGTACTGGCCGGGCGAGTTCAATTATTCGCAAATCATTAACTTTGGCGTTGACAATGCCAAGGGCGACTACCTGCTACTGCTCAACAACGACACCGAGGTTATGACCCCGGACTTTATCGAGGAGATGATGGGCTATCTGCGGCGTCCCGACGCGGGCGTGGTGGGCGCCAAGCTCTACTTTGCCGACCATCTGGTGCAGCACGCTGGCATTGTGGTCGGCGTGCGCGGCGCACTTGCCCATGCCAACCAGGACTTCTCGGCAAAGCGCGAGGGATATCTTGCCCGCGCCGTGCGCCCGGGCAACTTCAGTGCCGTAACGGGCGCCTGCCAGATGGTCCGTCGCGACGTTTTTGAGCAGGTCGAAGGCTACGACGAGGAGTTCGCCGTCGGTTTTAACGATGCAGACTTTTGCCTGCGCGTATGGGAGGCGGGCTACCGCACCATCTTTACGCCCTATGCCGAGCTGTACCACTACGAGTTCACCTCGCGCGGCAGGGAAGAGGCCAGCGAGGAAAAGCTACGCCGTTGGAAACGCGAACAGGCACTGTTCATGCAGCGCTGGCCGGGGTTTTTCTTGATGGGTGATCCGTGGCTGGGGCCTAACTTGTCCTCCGAAAGCGAGTACTTCTCGCTTTAGACAATGGTTTAACTGCTGTCGAGAGCCGCTAAGGACACTAAGGGCTATGACTATCTGGTGCAACTGGTCGGTTACTCCATTTGGCAGCGCGCCAACTTGCACCTGCCATAGGAAGGAATGTCGATTCTGGTGTTCGGGCGAAGGCGCTACGCGATGAAATTCTCCACTAGCGCAACCATCGAGTCCTTCTCGCTTGGATCGGAGAGGGCGACCATGAGCGTCATCGCCGCCAGCGCGTTGCCCTCCACGCGGAGTCTCTCTCCGTCTCTGAGGACTCCGTTCTTATCGAGGAAGTGTATGAAGAGCGCCGCCGCGGAGCGCTTGTTGCCATCCATGAACGGATGGTCCTTCACTACGAGGTAGAGAAGGTTGGCGGCCTTCGCTTGAACGGAGGGATATAGGTCTTGGTCGCCAAAGCCTTGATAGAGAGTGCTGATGATTCCGGCGAACTGGTTGTCCCGCTCTCGTCCGAACAGGGTGGACGACGAATAGAACGGTAGACTGCGGACGACTTCGAGGGCTTCGGTATAATCGAGCTCCCAGTTGGGCTCGTTACCCTGTGGCGCCTTCATCCTTCCCGTATCGTATTCGTCGAGCAGGGTAAGGCTCGGAAGGTACTTCCGCAGCACCTCGGCCGCGCCGGAGAGCTCCGGCGCGCTTGATCGCTCGAGGACCTTGAAGACCGTTCCAAGCGCCTCGAGCCTTTTTTGGTTGATGGAGTAACCCTGCAGGAGGTGCTGCTTGAGCACGCCATTTGCCCACCGGCGGAAGTACACGCCCTGCTGGGACTTCACACGGTAGCCAACTGAGATGATCATGTCGAGGTTGTAGTGCTCGACCTGACGTTTTACCGTTCTTGTTCCCTCCAAACGAACTATTTCAAAAAATGAAATAGTTCGAATTCCGGCAAGCTCTTCCTTTGCTGCGGAATGAATGTGCTTGGAAATAGTCGGCACTCCGCGCCCGAACAACGTCGCCATCTGCTGCTGGGTCAGCCAGACCGTATCACCGTCGACGCGCACGTCCAAGTGGACGGTGTGGTCGGGATTCTCGTACAAAGCGATTTGTTGGATTTCGGTCGCAGTGCGCATAGCGCATGCCCCCTTTGATAAGTTCGACGTGGACAAGCTTGCTCTTTAGGAATAGAGCGCTTCCACCGTGTCTGTTGTATATGGTGCCAACCGGCATCCCGCCGGTCAGCTGACGTCGCGAGCGCCAGCTAAGCCAGGGTCGGGGCAGCGGGGGTTCACGGCGCCGGCGCTTCGTACCATTGGGGGCCTCCGAAGCGACTTTCACCCTGTCTTGTTCGGTAAAGACAGTATACCACGAAACACGAACATGCGTACGTATTTCTGATATAATTATAGCCGGACGCGGCGCGTGTCGTCCTCTGCCCTACTCTCCGAAGTCCATGACAATCCGGGCCGCGGTTTCACGAGGCAGTGGGTGGCCATATGGATAGGATCATCCTTCTCCTACCGGCATACCCGGTCTCGGAGATAGGCGGCGAAATAGGCCGTCACCAACGACAGACTCGCCCCGCCGAAGCAGGCGGGGATATAAATTCCTTGAAGGAGGCCAAAGGAGGTTCGATGAAGAAGGGCATGAGCATCAATTCCCTCATGAAGCACATGAGGACGAATCACGGCATGGAGGATTTGCGGGGGAGCGACAGAAAGATACTGCTGAGAAACATGGGCTATTTCCATGGCTATAAAGGCTTCCGGTTTGTCCGAAAGCCCAAAAACGCTATACCCCTCCCTTCGTTCGATGCCCTCATGGACATATAAGGGTTCGATTCCGCCATCAAGGCGGCAATCTACCCGGAAATAATGTTCATCGAAACTGCGGTTAAAAACATAGTCCTGGCCAGGATACTTGAGAACATAGAGGACCCCGGGCTGGCGACCTTCTTAAGGCGCGGCCTCCGGACATGCAGGGATGCCGGCGGAAGGGTCGTGAGCGGGCAGATGAGGGAAAAGCTCAAGCTCAAGAGCCAGCTTCAGAACATCGTGAGACGGAGTTACAAAAACGATCTCGTGAAGCACTATGTCGATCGCGACGACGACGCGCCCGTTTGGAGCATTTTCGAGGTGATGACCCTCGGGGATCTCACAAGCGTATGCAGGAGCCTTCCCGATGAAACCCTCGCCGAGATCGCAAGCGACCTAGGTTTCTCACATGCGAACCCCGGCATCGTCGTCGACATCGTCGAGACGATTCGCCCCTTAAGGAACGCGGTCGCCCACAACGGGGCGGTGTTCGATTCGAGGTTCAGCCAATCGGTCAAGTACACCAATCCCGACAGAAACCTGGCCGCGGTCGGCGAGCTTCTCGATGAGGACCTTTCTATCGGATACAGGTTGAATTTCAATTCCATAGTCGACTACATCGTTCTCCTGGCCTATCTATTGACCTTACTAACGCATCAGAAGAAGCGTTCCAGAGAATTTCTTCGGAAATGCCTTCGGGAGCTGGAGAAGCTGGAGAGCGCTGTCGGGGTGGACACGTACATGATGATCGTCGGAAGCGGTGATCGGCAGAAATACAGATTTATTGAGGGGTTCATTGATGGCTACGGGCGCAAACGGTGACGTTTCTCCCTTGTGCTAGAATAAACAACAAGAAGCGGCGAAACGCCGTGGGAGGAGTCGATCAGTCGGCTCCTCCCTTTTTTAATATGAATTGAACATTGCCAGGCGGCAAATGGCCCTGCCGTCCGCGGAGCTATCGCGGACGGCAGGGCCAATCTATCTTCACTCGGTGGTCGAATGCGGCCTTTTCCGGTTGTAGTAGACCTTGATGAGCTCGATCACCGCGTTCTTCGCGGCGCTTCTGGTGGTGAAGACCCTGCGGTGGTATATTTCATTTTCAGCATCGCAAAGAAGGACTCCGTAACGGCGTTGTCGTGGCAGTTGAGTACCGGTGGTCGGGCTGGATTGGCATCTGCGACGAGCACTGCATCGTGCGCTCGATGCCGAGGAGGGGAGGCACACCTGACAATTCAAGGGCGGAGGGCTTCTTCGGCAGGCTGAAGGTGGAGTTCTTCTACGGAAGGGGCTGGAACGATGCTAGCATGGGGGAGTTCATTGAGATGCTGGACGCCTATCTGGTCTGGTATCGCGACGGGCGCCGCAAGAGCGACCTGGGCTATAAGAGTCCGATGCAGTACCGAAGAAACCTAGGTTTTGTAGCGTAGGAACACGGTCCAGGATTTCCACTGTACTCCCCATCTTCGTGCACGAGGTGTATCGCGAGCTGCATGGCGGGGAGTAGTCGAAGTATGGGTTTCGGTGATGTACGGTTCGTGCAGGATTTGGAGGACTAGGCATGCCAAAGCGCTCCCTCTCTGTGAGGAGGCTCACATTCCAGAAGAAATACGACCGCTCGGGGAACCCCGAACAGTTCTCGCCAGCAGACCTAGATGGCAAGAACCTTCTTGACCTCTTTGATGCCTGGAGGAAGGAGCCCAACGCCATACCGCTGATGGAGCCTGGATCCGACGACTGCGTGGTCGTGAAGAAGGTCTCTCGACCAGAAAAATACTCGCTATTCATCGATACAAACTCCGGCAAGCGCGGAGAAGAAGGCGACCTCTATAGGCCAGATAGCTCGCGACCAGCCCAGCACATCAACGAGGAGGATGCCGCGACGGGACATACCCGAGTCCTTCTCTACGTGCCAGAGCGAGGACGAAACGCACTTCTCTTTTCCGAGCACTGTCTGCGTGGAGCAGCCGGTAAAAGACTGCTTGACCTCTTTAGCCGCTGGTTCGCAAAGCAGTGCCCCTCCATCAAGCTCAAAAGTGAATGTGTGTGCGAGGGAACCGATTGGCTAGAGCATATCAAAGCCGTCAAAAGCATTGAGGTTCGCGCACATCGCCTCCCGAAGAAGGCGTATGACGCCCTCGGCACGACAGTAGGTTCTTTCAATCTGGAATTCAAGCCAGATACAGGGCGCAGCTTTCCAATTCAGAAGTGCTTACAGCTTCGTGAAGCCAAGGATGAGGCCAATATCCTCGATACCGTGTTTGGCATCCCCGAACTTGATGGCGAGGGCGAGAGCAAGCTGTTGGCCACCGTCGTTGGAAACGATGACCGAACCAAGAAGGTCGACTTCGATAAAGAGGTGCTGCCCCACTTCCTGCGCACGCTCAGCGAGAATGGAGACCCCGAGATCAGCGACGATGAGTTCATACAGCGCTGCTTTTTCCACGCTGACGAGATACTCAAGCGCATCGGTGAGTAGCCTATGAATATGTTTGGGCGGTATCTCGAAACGCTCTGTTACAGAAGGTCAGACGGTAAGCAACGAGTTGACTTTGGACGGGCATTTGTTCAGCTTGGCGCTCCTTTGATCGTGGCATTAATCTTGGCTCTTATTGGTGTGGAAGTAGACGAGGGTTCCAACGCGATTTCGTTCATCTCCATTATCGCGGGCCTGATGTGCACGGTCGCCGCTCTTCTGTTCGAGGCAAGAACGTCCATCATGAGGCGGGACAAGACAACCGTCGAAAATGATGAACGCTCTGCGGACGAGTTGTTCTGCCTTTGCATCTGGCTGATTTTCGTTGGCATAGTCGGAACGATTGCGTTTCTGCTCCCAGACTTTAAATACCCGTTCAGTTTTCCCTGGTGGGTACATAGGGCATACAGCTTTGTATGCTTTGCCATCATCTTGCACTTCTTCATTGTTGTGGCAGCCTTTGCGACGAGGTTTATTCGCATTTACGTACGCGTCGTTGAACACAAGGAATAACGCACTAAACCGCATATGAGCACCGGTTTGTGACCGGCTTGGAGGGTGAGCAGGATGGCGCGGTTGAGATTTACTTCGCCGAGGTCGACCTCGAACTGGTGCGCGCCGGGTACACCCGCGCCGTCGAACTGCTGGCTGCCGAGGACCGCGACGTGGCCAATCTGCTTGAGAAGGCGGCACCCCTTCGAGCTCACGTACCTGGGCTTCCCCCGCGAGCGCCGCAAATGGATGCGCACCGACGACGTCCGGGAGCGCGCCAACGCCGGGGTCGAGCGGCGCACCAAGGCGGTGTCGGTCTTCCCGTCCGTCGAGTCACTGGTCGGGCTCGTCGGGGCCGTCTGCCTCGACCAGAGCGACGCGTTGCCGTACGCGCAGGTCCTCATGGACGTCCGCAGTCTGCGGAAGGGCTACGAGTCGCCCGGGCTGCCGGCGGCGGGGGAAGGGGCCGTCGGACGTGCCCCGACGCTCGTGGGGGTTGCCTTCATGGACAAGCTTGGTAAGGTCGCGTAGGATATCGGTCGACGACGGCCCTGGAGGGGCTTACGCCACTATTCGTGACACAACTTGCCCTCCATGTGTAATTGGCTAAATTGTTAGTATGCAGGACACGTTAGCGACTTATAAAAGTTGCACGGTGATGGGGGAGAGTTTGGGATGATCAAAAGTGCGCAATTCAAAGGTTGAGCTTCTGCGCATCATCTCGATGTGGTTCATAGTGGCTCATCATTTCGTGATTCATAATGCTGAGCCCATTTCTGTTTTTCCGGGAACACTTACGCGCATGGTGCTGCACGGCGTGCTGTATCCCTCGGGGCGTATTGCCGTTGCCGTGTTTTTTATCATCACGGTGTGGTATCTGGCCGACGCGCAACTGACACTTAAGGGTCAGCTGCGAAGGGCTTGGACCCTGCTGGGACAAATGCTCTTTTACAGTGTGCCGCTCGTCCTGTTCTTCGGTGTGTTTAAGGCGGGGGATGGTCTGCAAGCTGAAGAGCTGATGGCTGCCGTCTTTGCCCCGCTCGCCTCGCTGTGGTGGTTTCCTACGGTGTATATTCTGCTGATTCTTGTGGCGCCCTATCTGTTCGACGGGTTGCGTGCCCTGACGAGCCGGCGGCTGGGCGAGCTCTGCATGCTGCTGATCGTGCTATATGGCGTCTTGCCCGTTGTGCCGTATTCGACAATTGGCGGCTTTGTTTCCTCCCTGACGGGTCAGACGGTCGTGATCGCGTGCGTGACGTGTTGGTTTAAGTGGCATTATCGCGGCGGGGCGGATGCGAGGGTTTTGGCGCTGCCCGTTCTTTCGTACGTTGCTGTGTACGTTTGCTACTTTGTGGCTCAAAAGGACGTGCTCCTTTTGAGCGCTTTCGCTTCCAGCGTGTACGGATCGGTGGTGACTAATCCTGCAAGCCTCTTGTCGCTTGCGATCGCACTTCCGGTGTGCTTGTTTGTCTTTAACGCTCAACCTGCGCATTGGCCTGCTGTCAATTACTTGGCCACGTTGTCGTTTGGCGTATACCTTGCTACGGACAGCGGTTATATGCAGGAATTACTTTGGAAGAACGTGCTTGTGTTTTCTCACTGCCACACGGCGTGGGGGCTGCTGTCGGTTGTGCTCGTGGTGACCGGCGTGTATGTTGCCGCGTCCTGCGTCGAGGCAGTTCGACAGGTTCTGTATCGGGTGATGTTCAAGCATCCGGGTAGGGCGTTTGATGTTTTGTGTGACAAGATTGCAGGGGTTTCTTTGCTAAGGTAGGCCATTGTTGGGCCAAGTCCTGTGCGGTGTGTAAATTCGTAATCGCGATTCCCCTACGCTGTCTTCCTCAGCTTCGCCTGCTGCCCGGCGATTCTCACCAGCTTCGGCACGGAGTCTCTCCGTCTCTGAGAACTCCGTTCTTATCGAGGAAGTGAATGAAGAACGCCGCTGCAGAGCGCTTGTTGCCATCCAAGAACGGATGCTCCTTCACTGCGATATAGGCAAGGACTCTGTTGGCAGAAAACACTGTCTAACATTTCTGCCGCGTTCCCCAGTAGGTCAAGTAATTCAATTACAATTATTCGAGTTCAAATTTGTTTGGTTAAAGTTTACTTTTTAGATTTAAGTTAATTTGTTGGGAGTGCATATATGAAAAAAGTTCGTTGCGCAGTCGCTAATTTGGTTACCGCTGTTCTGGTTTCCTCTTCATTCCTTGCTCCCGTTTCGTCGGCCTATGCAGTTGAGTTTTCCTCGCTTTCAAATAATGAAGCCGAGACCTCTAGCTCCTCTTCATTTTCGGATTTCGTTTCCGAGGATACTGAGAAGACCGCCGAAGCCGACCCTTGTGAGGTTACTGAGAAGACCGCCGAAGCCGACTCTTGTAATTCGGAAGTCGAATCGGCCGCTCAGCCGGCTCAATCTTACGATTCCTCCTCTGTCGATGCCTCTTTTCAATACTTGTACATTGCGCAGCCCTCTCTTTCGTTGGGTGCTATGCAAGAGGCGGCGTTCGCAACTGCATCTGACTCCGATGTTTTGACCTCTGCGTCCCTATCATTCGTCAGCGATTCTGGCGAACAGCGCTCCATTGAAGCTTCGGCCTTCGCTGGGAATGCTGCGGGCTTTACATTCGGACAAGATTTGTTGGTAGCGCGGTATTTTTTAACCGGTATTACGTATCAGGTGAAGGATTCGAACGCAATCTATTCAGTGGATCTCTCGTCTGAGGATTACAGCTTTAACGTAGTCAATTCGTCTACTTCTTCTGATTACATTGACAATTCCGATGATTTGTCAGTCTACTATGCCGATGAGAACGGCAATCCTGTCGAGGCTTTCTCTATTGAAGAGGCACTTTCCGGTTCTGAAGGTGATAGTGGCATTGCAGCTTATAGCGCCGATTCCCGTTCAGCTCGTAAAAATGTTCGTGTGATCGCACTTGATGCCGGTCACGGTGGATCCGATCCTGGCGCTCAGGGCAACGGGAAGAGTGAAGCCGACCTTACTTGGAAGATTGTTAGCGCGTGTAAGACCAAGCTTGAGAACTACGGATTTAAGGTAATTCTCGCTCGTGAGCAGTCGGGCAGCTACGGTAGCAGCGACTTCCTTTACCGCGTTCAGCGTTGCGTCAATCAGGGCGCCCAGGCCTATATCAGTTTCCATATCAATTCAGGTTCGTCCGCAGCCCATGGTGCCGAGGTGTATTCGCCTACCGTGAACGGGGCTGACTATACCCAGGTTTCGTACGAACTGGCCCAGAAGGTTCAGAACAATCTTGTTGCTCTCGGACTTACAAACCGTGGTGTCTTTCAGATGCAGGTGGGCGACGAATTCGCTGTTATTCGTTGTGCTCGTGAAGCTGGAATCCCCGGTATTTTGATCGAACACGGATTTATTTCCAATTGGGGCGATGCGAACAAGTACTTTAGTGATGCCGGGTGCAAGCGTCTTGGAGAAGCTGATGCAGACGCCATCATCGCGCAGTTCCCCAAATCATCTTGGCTTGATTATTCGTCTGTTTTCGATGCCGACTACTATCTTAATAAGTATCCAGATGTTAATGAATGGGCAAACGGAAGCAAAGATAGGGCCCTGGATCACTTCATCAACTACGGCATGTCGGAGGGCCGCCGCGGCTCCGAGGCGTTCGACGTGCAGAGCTACTACAATGAGTACCCCGATCTCCGCGCCGCCTTTGGCACCGACCTCGCCAGCTACTACTCGCACTACCTTATGTACGGCAAGAAGGAGGGGCGCCACGCTACCGGCTGCTCGAAGCTCAAGGGCGCCGCAACCAAGGCGGGCGGCGTGGACTACGCTCCCGTCTACGACCCCGAGTACTACCTCCCCCGCAACGGAGACGTCGAGAAGGCCTTCACCAAGTCGACCTACGGCGGCGTGACTATGGTCGACGACTCGGCCGTCCTGCGGCACTTCATCAACTACGGCATGTCGGAGGGCCGCCGCGGCTCCGAGGCGTTCGACGTTTATAGTTATAAAACGAGATATCTCGATCTTAGAAAGGCTTACGGAAGTAATTTAAAAGCGTATTATTGCCACTATCTCGAATATGGGATGAAAGAGCACCGTAATGGTTCGAGCATGACCGGATTTGAGGGCTATATAATGTCCTCGTCTTTCACTTCTTACGAGGATGCTGCCGCTCATTACAGTAGGACTGTTGGTAAGCAAACTTATCCAACAAGCGTGTATAAAAGCAAAGGCAGCACCTCTATTGATGAGTTTTGTAAGATTCTTTACGAAGAAGCCTCATTTGAGGGAGTATGTCCTGAAGTTTTATATGCTCAAGTCATGAAAGAGACGGGCTATTTAAGATTCGGAAATTTGGTCCAGGCAAACCAGTGCAATTTCGGTGGTGTTGGAGCCACTGGCCCTGGAAATCCCGGATATACTTTTTCTTCCGTTAGAGAAGGGCTTAGGGTTCAGACGCAGCATTTAAAAGCGTACGCAACAACTGAGCCTTTGAATAATCCGTGTATTGACCCACGCTTTAATCTTGTTTCCCGTGGGTGTGCTCCCAAGACGACGGACCTAAATGGACGTTGGGCTGTTCCTGGTAAAGGTTATGGCGAAGGCTTAAATGCAATTGTCCTTGATGTTTTGTGCATGTAATGGGTGTGCAGACGTTCTAGAGCCGATATGCAAATTTAGTTGCATATCGGCTCT
This sequence comes from uncultured Collinsella sp., assembly GCA_902496455.1. Classification (GTDB taxonomy): domain Bacteria; phylum Actinomycetota; class Coriobacteriia; order Coriobacteriales; family Coriobacteriaceae; genus Collinsella. The sequence goes on along the minus strand of CABVAY010000005.1, from coordinate 15,180 downwards.
AGTTTTTTGGCTATTTATTTAATCTTATATTGTTGAGAATTTCTGACAGTCTTTCATAGGAGATGTCAAGAAGTGTTATTACCGCTAAAGATTACAGCAATCACCAATTATATATAAGCACAGAATACTTTGGGATCAGAATTATCGGCTGAAAATAATAGTAAACAAAACGTATGAAATAGACAGAGGCCATTCTGAGCAAGTAGCGGGCTCTAGGCCCGTAATATAACGACAGCCGCCCATGTCGAGACGGCTGTCGTATGGCGCGAAAGCGCCACGAAAGCTAAACGGCGGAGGGCGCTGCCAGATGCGTCCCATGCTCAACTTGAGTATACATCAATCGTGGCTCGCCCTGAACATTTGTTCACTACTGTAATGTGCACGAATCTGCAACCTTGAATATCAAACCATATTCTGTTTAACTGATAGCTCTTCCGTAACAGGAGTAGCCTCAGAAGTGCGGTCTAAATGTCCCGCCATCAGCGATTCCTCCTACCTCTTGCGCGCAGCCTCATAACAGAGGGAATCATATTTGTAATAAGGCGGTATCTAAACATTGGGAAAGGACCGGTCAGCATATTGAAAAGAGACCAAGCGGCATAGTAGAAATGCCATCCATCTTCCATGCCTTGCCCCTTCCATGGAGTCAAAGAGAGGTTCTGGAGATACTCATTTGAATACCTATGCGTGTTGCCCAATCTCCAAGGACGGTCCTCGCCAAGGAAATGCACGATAACGGGGTTGCTTATCCAGTCGGAATACAGGCGTGGGTCGGGATCGAACCAAGGGGAGACCCGTTTCAACATCGAAAGCGGATAATAATAGAAGGAGTTGCAATAATTATACTTTACTGGAAGAGGCATGATTCGGTCATCAAGGACAAGATTTATCGCATCCTGATCGTTCGCAAAAAGCTCGGCTCCCCGCTCTTTCAGACACTCTAGAAGCTGCTTTTCAATCTCATTACTACGCCAGGACTCAAGGTCAATCAAAAGGACTCCGGCATTAAAGTACGGCTTACCTCCATGTCCAAGGGCCTTCATGCGTTTCGGCGATACAGTTGGCTCAGGACATGCACCAATTATGCAGCCGCGCTCATTCAGCGGAGCGTCCCAGAGCTCCTTGAGGCTCCCCCTGACCATTGTGTCTGCGTCAAGATACAGAACGCGTTGAATATCGCTGCCCAAAAACCTTGCCAACAGCAGCCTAGAGAGTACGATTTCATTCCAACCCTGCGTATCAAAGTCAATGCAGCCAGCATCCATGAAACCATCGATATCAATAAAATCAATCTCGACACAATACTTATTCAAAAAAGAACGCAGCGTCTCTTTCGACGTCTGTGACACCTTGTCGCAGAACACGAAAAAGTGGATTGCGTCATCGGGAGACGAGTTCTCACAAACAGAAGCAACTGAAGCTGCAAGCTGCGGTACAAATGCCTCATTGACCGTATATAGAATATTCATCTGTTCTCCAAAGCATTATTAACAAGCTATGATTCTAACAAAGAAAGGGAATATAGTCACCATGGACTCGGAGGACCATCCACCAAACTCCGAACACAACAAACCTGCGTCGTCACGGTTAGACCAACGTCCACCCTCTCGCGCCCTTCACACAACCACTCCTGAAGCCATACGTGTGTGTCTCCAGTGCAATCAAATGCTGCCAGCATTTAGGTGTGTTTCGAGCGAAGTGCCCGTGTGGCTAAGGGAGCGGCTTGCGGCGGTATGTTGGGAGGGGCGGACGACGAAGCCTATTTGCTCGTGGCAATTCTGATGGCACCCGTAACCGCTGCGGGAACGCATGCGGCAATAATGGCAACGTTGATGCCGTTCATATCGAAGGCGGTGATAAGGTGGTCCGCCGTAAGGACGATGACGGCAAATGCAAGAGCGTTGATGACAATCTGGGTGACTCCGTCGCGCATAATGAGGAGGGAGTCGTTTACGTAGAGCAGGATGGCGATTGACGTTGTGGCTCCAAGAACATATGGGAATATCCACATATAGGACTCGATTTTGTTTCCGTAAACGAGTTCGAGCAGGGGACCACCAACGAATGAGAATCCGATCGTAACTATTGCCATGCATGCAAAGAGCAAGCCGAATACCTTGAAGAAGCTCTTCTTGAAAGCTGTTGCGCCCCCATTTTGCAAAGAGTGTGCTAGGGTGCCAATAAGTGGACTGTAGAGATACGTCGCGCCTGCCTGTATAAGAACTGCGGGAGTCGCGATGCTGGCGTAAATTCCTAGGAGTTCTTGTCCGGCAAGAACGCCGTAGCGTTGACGGACAATGGAAACGATGGACGTTGCTAAGAAATTGGCGATTGTCGGCATAAGACATGCTTTTCCGAGTTCGACAAGATGTTCGTGAGCGAAGCTGGGCTTGATATCCCCAAATCGTCTTGCGTGGGGGAGATCGTAGAAGAGGGTCACGAGCATGCAGCAAAACGCCATGCCGATGATCGCGGCGGGCAGCGAGTGGATCGTTACAAGTGGGGCGACGAAGCCGACGAGGGATAGCACTCCGCGCATGAACTGGGATTTGCCGATGTAGTCCATGCGCTGTCCCTTTTGGTCGACTCCGTAGAGCACGTCGACAAAGGTCTCATCGATTTTAAAAACGAGGAATACAAAAGTGGCGATCAGGAAGGAAACGTTGTCGCTGATCGCAGCGACGTAGATGCAGCTCATGATCAAGCTGAATAAGATCGATACGAAGCGAAAGCCAATATAGTCTTTTGCGGAATGCTCGCAGGAAATGTCGGAAACCTGGTAGGTCCTCATTTTATATAGGCTGATGGAGGCAAACATGCTGCCAACGGACATGGCAAATGCAAGCGCTCCGGAATTGTTGTAGTCGGTCGACAGAACAACGACCAGGACGGTTGTAAGCCACTGGCATCCAAGGTAAAAAATGCAACCAGCGGCGTTCCAGAGCGCGTTCTTTTTCGTGCTCAAGGGTGCGGGGACGTTGGGCATGCAGCTCCCTTCTCGTGCGAAGCGTTCGTTCGAAAGACCTTAGTAATTTTAGTGCCCTTTTCAACGAGTGCAAAGGTGAACGTATAATGAACAGGCATGCCTATACGATTAAATGGGAGCGATTCATGACATTTGGTCCCTCTGACCATACCTTTGCGCTCTGCGCGTACAAAGAGAGCCCCTTTCTTGAGGAGTGCCTTCAATCCTTGCTTGCGCAGACTGTAAAGACCAACGTGTTGATTGCCACTTCGACTCCGTGCGATGCAACGCGTGAGCTTGCTAAGCGATACTCCGTTAAGTTGTACGTTCGGGACGGAAATCCTGGGATCGCTGATGATTGGAATTACGCAGTAAGTTGCGCTGACACTTCTCTTGTCACCGTTGCGCACCAGGACGATACCTATGAGCCTGAGTACGCGGCTCATCTTCTAACTGCTGCGAATAAGATGGACAATCTGCTCATCTTCTTTACCAACTATGGTGAGTTGAGGAATGGTGCCAAGGTTGACGATAACCAGCTACTTCGAATCAAACGCCTGATGCTTACTCCCGTTAGGGACGGAAGATTTGCTACCTCCAGATGGATGCGTAGGAGAATTCTGTCTTGTGGATCTGCAATTTGTTGCCCGTCCGTAACGTTGAATATGAGCAAGTTGCCTATGCCTCCGTTTATTGCAGAATTCCGCTCGAATCTCGATTGGGCGGCATGGGAGCGCTTTTCAAAGCTGCCTGGTGCTTTTTACTATGATTCCAAGGTGTTGATGCACCACCGTATTCATCAAGAATCTGAGACATCTGCCTTAATTAAGGATGACACGCGAGAAAAGGAGGACCTCGCGATGCTCGAGCGGTTTTGGCCTTCTTTTATTGCGAGGCTGTTGTTTAAATTCTATCGCCGAGGACAGGAGAGCAACCAATTGTAGCGGCGAGTTCTTGTTGAGTTGTCTATGAGAGATTGGCGGATGTTGAATAGTAAAAAAGTGTTGGTAATTGTGCCAGCGTATAACGAGGAAGAATCTCTAGAGAGAACAGTTGACGAGCTTGTTTCTGTTGTGCCCGATATCGATTATCTCGTGGTAAACGACGGTTCCAAGGATGCAACTGAGCAAATCTGTCTCGACCGTGGCTACAATCATGTCACTCTTCCGGTCAATTCTGGTCTTACAGTTGGATTCCAGACGGGGATGAAGTACGCGCTGCGCAATGGGTATGACTATGCCTTGCAGTTTGATGCAGACGGCCAACATTGCCCGGAGTATATGTCCAAGATGCTCGACCTTGCGATCGCCGAGGACGCCGACATTGTTATCGGCTCGCGCTTTGTAAACAAGTGCAAAGAGGTTTCTGCACGCATGCTCGGCTCGCGCATCATTACGGTTGCGATCAAGCTCACTACCGGCAAGCGAGTCGCAGATCCGACTTCTGGCATGCGCATGTTTAACAGGAAGATGATTGAGCGTTTTGCAAACGACGACTCTTTGAACCCAGAGCCCGAGTCTATTTCGTACCTGATTAAGAAGGGTGCTAAGGTTCGTGAAGTTCAGGTTGAGATGCGTGAGAGGCAGGCAGGGGAGAGCTATTTGAACATCCCTAAATCGATTGCCTATATGGCTCGCGCTTGCATCTCCATTCTCTTCGTTCAGTGGTTTAGGTGATTGAACAGTGTCTATTGTGCTTAGGGCTGTCCTCCTGCTCGGGGCGCTTTTGGTTTTGTATTTTGTCATCAGGAAGCTGAGAAAAGCGCAGATTGAGGTGCTGGATTCTGTGTTCTGGCTTTTCTTCGCCTTCAGTTTCGTTGTGCTGGCCGCTTTCCCTCAAGTTGCCTTTTGGCTGTCTTCACTTTTGGGATTTGAGAGCCCGGCAAACTTCGTGTTCCTCTACGTGATTGTATTGCTCCTGTATCGAGAGTTCAGTAACACGGTGAGCATCTCGAAGCTGCGTCGGAGGATTAACCAGCTTGTTGAGGAGCAGGCGCTTCGTTAAATTTGTCATATCAATTATTCGTTCGCCCCTTGAAAGGAGAGACCGTGTCTCTTCCTCGCATTGTTGCGATTGTGTTCTTCGTCTGCGTGATCCGTCTCGTATCCAAGGGCAAGTTGTCCTTACGCTATTCCTTTTTCTGGCTTTCTTTGTCGGTGGTAATCCTCATCGCTGCGATTTCCTCCGGTTTCATTGGTGCAATTGGCGATTTGTTCGGTTCCGTGTTGACCACGAATTTTGTGTTCTTCCTTGGCCTGTTTCTTCTCCTTGCGTTTTTGCCGATGCTTAGCGTAATCGCGACGAAACAAGCAGCAAACATAAAGAATCTGACTCAGCGGCTTGCGATTATCGAGAAGGAAATAGTAAGAGACTGCTGAGCAGACAGCAGACGGTGTTCGGCTCTGGTTGCGGGAGGGATGGCCGCCTTGTTGAAAATGGGTATCGCTATCGGTTCTGCCGTCGTGTTCTTTGATGCTCATCGTACGGTCATAGTTTAGATTCAGACAGGAGACGATTTGATGATTCCGAATGTTCACGGCCATGCTCAAATGGTTAAGACGCAAATACGGAGACGTTCCGATGGGCATCGGTTGAGCGCGCTTCCGCTTGTGTGCTTTGTGCTGCTTGCTATCTCGGGTGCAGTACTGTTTGTTCTCTATGACGTCACGGCGGCAATCTTTTATTGGTGCATGGAGCTTGCGTTATTTGCTTGTTTAGCGGTTCTTGCTTGGTTTTATCTTGCCTCCGAGCGAAGCACACTGTTCGGAAAGGCTTCTCCTCGTCTTGCCTTGAGTGTCTGCGCATTTTCGGCTCTTTTGTCTATATTACTTGAAGCTGGAACCGTGCTGGGTACGCCAGGGAGGTCCGTGCTATCTATAATGGATTGGAGTAAAAAAGAATTACTACTTCTTTTCTTTGCTGTATTTATCAGCAGCTCCTTTATCTTGCTCGCCGTGAAAAAGCCCGCTTTGGCCAACAAGGGAAGAGTGCGTGCATTTTTTGCTGCAAACCCTGTTCTGGGCATCGTTGTTTTGTGCATAGTCGTTCTATCCGTAAATGGTCTGTTGGCGGTTGCGTCCACTGTACTGATGCCGTTTCTTGGAGCATACTTTGTGCATACTGTTCACCTCTGCATTGTGATTATTCTAGGTGTCGCTCCTTGGTTTATTGTGAAACCGGGTCTATACAAGACCGTAGCCTCCTTCTCCATCGCCGCGCTTTCGCTAGGCTGTTTTTTGATTTCAGCCTTACCGAACCTCTCTGCTGTTTCTCCGGACGATCAGATTCATTACGCTCGTTCTCTGGGCCTGTCCTATATGGGGGATCCCGTCTTCACCGAGTCTGAAATTGAATTAGTTGCGGTTCCATGGGTGGAAAATAACAGTCTTCAGTTTGATGAGGTGCATGACGCGGAGATGGATCTGAATGACCTCCATTTGTCCCAGATAGCTTCAGGGGAAGTTTATAGTTCCTCTGGTTTTGTGGCTGCGGTGACCGGTGAATCATTGAGGAACATTTCGACCATTGCTTATATTCCCTGTGCTCTCGGTCTTTGGTTGGGGAGGTTGTTGTCCCTTCCATTGCTTACGTGTTTTGCCTTGGGAAGGCTGTTCAACCTTTTCGCTTATGTTGTCGTGACTGCCATTGCAATCCTCTATATTCCGAAATGGAAATCTTTGATTGCGACGGTTGCCCTACTTCCTTATGCTGTCTATCTTGCTTCGAACTATTCTTATGATCCGTGGGTGACTTGCTTCTTATTGCTTGCAGTTGCTTTGGTTCTAAGGGAGTTGTCGAAGCCGGATGAGAGGTTGACGCCATTAAGCGTTTTCGCAATTACAGCGTGTTTCTTTTTGGGCTTGTCTGCAAAAGCTGTTTATTTTCCGTTAATTGGAATGATGCTGTTCATGCCTGCTTCGAAATTTAAAAATTCGAAGCAACGGAAGTTATATGTGGCTTTGGTGATTTTGTTCGGCACCCTAATGGTGTGTAGCTTTACCTTACCGATGCTGTTTTCCCCCGCTGTGCAGGCGGGAGATGTGAGGGGAGGCGAGGGGGTCAGTGGACTAGGACAAATACGCTACATTCTGAATAATCCGATAAACTTCCTCGGTACGTTATTCAGTTTTATGGTCAATCTGCTCGCGCCCGCTTCATCGAATGACTACTCTCTTTCATATGCTTATATGGGCAATGTTGCAGTATCGCTTCCATTTCTTTCCACTCTGCCCTTTCTCTGTATTTATACGAGCGCCTTTAATGTCGAAGGTGATTCCTCTAAAAACCCTGTAACACCTGTCCTTCGTATGTGGACCCTTGCGCTTGTTGTCGCAAGTGTCTCTTTGGTGTGCACGGCGCTTTATGTCGGTTACACGCCCGTTGGCGACACTTCGGTCGCAGGTGTGCAACCGAGATATTTGATACCGGTGCTTGTTCCGGCGTTCATTTCTTTGTGTGCACCTCGGGCCCGAATTGATTGTGTGTCGCAGCGTTTTAATTTTTCTCCCGTCATTCCTCCTGTAGCTATGATTCTGATGTCTTTCTTTGCGTCCCTGTGTTGTGTGATTGGTTGGTAGCGATACCGTTTCTTATTGCAGTTCATTTTTCAGTGTCTAAAAACGATGGGGTCAAGCAATCGGGGTGAGGCAGGAATCTTGGAAGCGCTAGGCTTCCAGGCTCAGTGACTTCCTACATTGGTTCGAGCTCTTCCAGCTGGGCGAGACCTTGGACGACGAAGAACTGTTGGCGTTTCGGAACGCAGTCATTAACGCTTCTTACGAGAAATCACATCTACGAGCGATGAAGATTCCTCCACCATCTTCGAGATCCTCAATGCACGCGGCACAGAGCCCGAAGTGATAGCCGAATGGCTCCTCGACCCGCTCAGTAAGGAACAGCGCCGGTTCATGCTCGAGCTGATCGACCGCAGACATGACCAGAACTTCGGCTGCCTTGGGGCAGAAGCCCTCTATCTGCTCGGTGGCCAGCTGGTACAGCCCGTGCACGAGCTTGGTGTCGCGCTCGGCGAACACGGCCTTCCGGATGCCCAGCACGGCGCCCCTCTTCTGCCTGGTCGTTGCCGGCGGCGTTGCGCATCAGGTGCACGATGCAGCGCTGCCGCGCGGCGCCGGGGAAGACCTCCTGGATGGCGCGCTTGAGCCCCTCATGGGCGTCGCTGGTGACGCAGATGACGCCGTCGATCCCGCGTGCGCGCAGCGAAAGCAGGAACGACTTCCAGCCGTCATAGGTCTCCGTGTCGATGGCGGTCACGAGCGCGGTCGACTGCACGCGTCCTGCGTCCCTGCGCTTGATGTAGGTGGCGTCGAGCCAGATGTAGGGGTAGCTGACGTCCGACAAATCCCGTTCCTGTAGGTCGGCGACCGACTCGTCCAGCGACGAGCACATCCTCGACACCTGGCTGGCGCTCATGCGGTCTATGCCCATGGACTGCGCCACGCGCTTCACCTTCCTGGTCGACACTCCGTTGGCGACCATCTCGGAAACTGCCGATCTCACCGCGCGGTCCACGCGCGAGTATCGGCTGATCAGGTCCTCGGAGAAGTACGTTCCCGAGCGCAGCTTCGGTATCCTGAGGCTGATAGTGCCCACGCTTTTGGCGAGCTTGCGCTCGCGGTAGCCGTTTCGCCGGTTGCCGGCCTCGCAGGCGTCGTCGGCCTGGGCGTCCATGATCTCGTTGACCAGCGACTCGGCCATCGCCCTGATGAGCTCGGACATGTTGACAATGCCGTCATCGAATCTCGGCATGAGGGCGCCGTCGCCGGCAATCTCGTGTATCTTGTCAATATGCGGTTATCGCCTTTCCGTGAATCTGAACCTAAGCAATTCAAATTCTAGGCGATAGCCGCTTCCTGCTATTTACGGTCAGGGAAGCGGCCCCTTACACCAACATTCGGCACGCAATCGGTGCTCACACCGCGTAATAATCACCTTACTAGACGGTCTGGAAAACAAGATTATCCGAAATAATCGCTTAAATGATTGTTTAGCTAAGCAAGCTATTTGCGATTTACATTTCGGACCCACTGCTGTTCTTTTTGGTGGTACAACTCGAAAATGTCATTCAGGAACCTCAGAGGAAAAACCATATATGCCGTTTGGCGATCGGGCTGGTTGGACTCTTTCCCGAAATCGAGCAGTTCGACAATCAATTCGCCATCAAGCTCATGAACATGAATATGTCCATGAGCTATTCCATTTCGAATGTGACGAATTAGATCTCTCGCTTCGGAATTGCCCCTAGCGATATAGAACGTAAACAACTTATGCTGTCGATATTCACCGAGTCGTGGGAATGTGGTCCCCCTTTTCGGCTCGTAGTGGACTCTACCCTGAGAGACTCCTTCCATCCTATGAAAGGCTTTGGTGAAGGCCTGAACTTTGTTCTTGTTATCCCATAGATTCACGCTAAATCTATGGTCACTCAGAATCCAATCCAAAGCAGCCGCATATGTCGAAAAGAGATTGCGTTCAGCCAGCTCGGAAAAGAGTCTCATATTTGTTCCCCTGCATTTAGATCTCACAAGTGGTAATAGCGATTTCCAGGTTCTCCCACGGTGAAATTTGGGTTCATGTATGGATCGCCTTCGACATAGTAGTTTGCCCAGCGATAATTCATGTACGCGACCTCTTTGTGGAAGCGAATTTGCTTGTCCGTGTTGTTTTCAACGCCTCTAGAAATTGACTCGTAATGATATAGCTCGACTTCGGGCGTGTATACAATCAGATCGTTAATCTCGCGAAGCTTCAGGCAAAAGTCAACATCATTAAATGCGACTTGAAGCTCTTCGGTGAAACCTCCGACTTTTTCGTATTCGCTTCGTTTGGTCATAATGCAAGCCGCCGTGACGGCGCTGAAGTCTTGCTGCGCATCGTTGAGTGCAAAATAGCCCCAGTTGTCTTTTGGCATGCTTTGGCAAAGATGTCCTGCCACGCCGCCCGTGACGCATAGGCCAGCGTGTTGAATGGTGTTGTCGGGATAGTATAGTTTTGCACCAACTGCGCCAACATCCTCGCGTGCGCAGATGCCAAGCATAGTTTCAATCCAATTGGGCGTAATTACTTCGGTGTCGTTATTCAGCAGCAAGAGATAATTGCCCTTGGCATGGGACACTCCAAAGTTCATGAGCTTGGAAAAGTTAAATTCGTGCTCCCAGGTAACAAGGCGAACAATAGCAGGGTATTTGGCTTGTAACTTATCGTAATACTCGAACGTCGTATTTTCTGTGCTGTTATTTTCGATTATCACAAGCTCGTAATTGTCGTACGTGGATTTCTCGACAATTGACGTAATGCAGTTATCGAGGATATCAGCGTGATCTTTGGTCGGAATGATGATCGAAACGAGCGGATGGGAATCTGGCGCGGCGTAGGTTACTTTATATGTAAAGGGACGACGCGCTTGTTCAACTTTTGCATTGAGCCCAAGTCTGTCGAGGTGATTCTGAACCGCCTTAATGCCCGCAATGGTGGCATAAGGTTTGCTGTCGGCATTTGCCGCGGTTGACGTTTCGCTTAAGCGCCAGTGATATAGAACTTTTGCAACATGGTGGACGTTTCTAGCCTTTTCCACGGCCCGGAGAGTCAAATTGTGATCCTGAGCCCCATCGAACTCTTTCGTATTCGGTTCCAGCGTGTCAAGAAGGGACTTACGGATGGTAAGCATGTGGCATATATAGTTATTATTTCTGAGTAAATCGATATTGAAATCCGGTTTAAAGAACGGCTGTGCCAGCTTTCCATCGGGCATGAGTTTGTCTTCATCGCAATAAAGAAGATCAACGTTATCATTGTTTTCAATTGCCTCTGCATACGAGAAGAACAGATCCGGTTCAAGGATGTCGTCATGGTCAAAGAAGCTGACGAAATCGCCCGAAGCAGCGGCTACTCCGGCATTTGTGTTTTCGGAAATGCCCTTATTCTCGGCAAGGGTAATTGATTTAATTCTGTTGTCGCGGGCTGTCTCCTGCTCAACGCGAGCCTTTAGTTCCTGATTGTCTGGACTTGCATTAACTAGGATGAGCTCCCAGTTTGCATAAGACTGGCTCTTAACGGATTCTGCCATATCGTTAAAAAACGGAATAGGCGTGTTGTAAAGAGGGACAATAATGCTGAACTTCGGAGCGCCGGTAAAGGCAATTTTTCTCTGCTTTTCCAATGCTCCAATGGTTGCCTTATGCTCCGTGAACCATTCGGGGTATTCAGGATCAAACTGTGCATGGGTAAAAAGGAAGTTGGTTTCTTCTAGAAGTAAGCCAAGTTTATCGGGCGTGAGACAGTCGAATGAGCTGAATGAAGGATGATTTTGATCGTCAATAATAAAGTAGTAACGATCAAACGCTTTTGGCATTCGGATCGAGAGCTGCGTTTCAAGCTGTTTTTTCTCTGCAGTGAATCCAACGCTTGTTACATTTGAGCCGAAATCGACGGTAGTCAAATTGACTTCGTTGAGTGTTCGATCGAGGCAGCGAACCTTGATTTGCGAGTCGCTGCGGTACGGTGTTCTTACCGTACACCTAAGGATATATTCGTTTGAATCCTCGATACACTGCCAAAAATCAATCGTTGCCATGTCAAACTCTGAAACGTTATCATAGTTTCTAAGTTTGCTGCACATGTCGGGTTTTATTTTGTAGTTAAGACGAGACTCCCATTTTATGTTCTTGCAATTGAGCGAAATAGAGTCGCTGCTCATAGTGCGACCGTCTGAATTAATTTCATTTAATTCGATTATGATAGTGCGAACATCGGGATCAGGGATTACAAGAACGTACGAGTCCGATTCGTCGCTATTGTCCCCGAACTTTAGAAGGGATAAAGGTAGACGGCGATTATCGTCCGTAGTCGCTTGGGCTGTTACGCTGGAGGCTTCATGGATGCCTTCAATTTTAAGTTGCTGGTAGATTTTCCAGTTTCCTCTGCATACTCCGGTTGTTACGACTCGCATGGTTTGCCTTTCGTTTGTTGGACACTGCTCATTGTACTTATTCACTTCATGTCTCGCTATAAATGCAGAGAGGAGTTCCGTGATTTCTGGCGGGCGTCCCGCCGAATATAAGTGCTGACAATGAGGTTTAACGCATCATTCGAATATATTCTTCTGCTGATGGCAGGCGGAATTCGCTCTGCGCTGTAGGGCTAAACCGGCTTGCATGCCTTTCGTGGTTGATTTCCGATCTCAGCCGAACACATTGAGCGGATAGGCCATTCCCGCAGTTAGCCGAACGCCCCCGGGGCCTGGAAGGCCCCGGGGGACGTTCGGCTGAGATTGGAAATCAGCCGTCCTTAGATGTGTCGCTATGAGTTCGTCGGACGCTCCGTTCCGCTGTGTTAACATCGTGGAGGACATCTACGTACATCACGCTTTCAGTCGCTATTGAGGTTCAGGTTATGGTCCTCGCGGCGCCCTGCTTCCTAGTCGTTGCTCATTTCGGGTCCACTGACTTCAAGGGGGTTGTTATGAAAGTTGTCTTGTTTGTTGGAGGGGCTACAAGGGTCCTAGGCGGGGGCTGCGCCCAACGAACGGATTGACGTGATGTGCGAGGTGTGTCCTAGGCCCGGGGGTTCGAATCCCCCGGCCCCCTCCGTAAAGAAAGAGCCGCCATCTGGGTAACCCTTATCTCTTGGGGTGACCGATTCGGCCGCCGCCGCTCTTTTCCAGGTCTGTGGATCTGTGTTCGTCCCGGAACGGGAACAGGCTTCTCGCTATCACCCAGAGTATTCCGATGATCTCGGCGGTCGTCGCGCCCATCCAGGAAATTATCACCTCGGTAGGGATTTCGCGCTGCAGCCACATGAGATGGGCGGTGTACGCGACGACGAGGGCGTTGCATACGACCAGCTGCCACTTGACGCACTTGAGCGCGGCCTTTCCGAGTTCGGACTGAAGGTCGTTCTCCGCCTCCATACTCTTGACCACGCTCTCGGTTTGGGCAGCCTAGGCTCGCCGTTTCCGCTCCTCGCTCGAGCACTCGACCCCAGCCTCGTCTAAATGGGTGTCAGTGGTAGCTTAAAACTGAACACTTGGTGGACCAAATATGGTCCAAATGGTTGGAGTCTTGTAGTTCGTAAGGACCTGAACCAAAGAGGCTGCATGTTTGGCTCTCTCCGTCCTTCTTTTGTGCAGCTTCGCAGCCCGCGTGCCCTCTCGCGTATACTAATAGCAACTGTGAACGCCCAACTCTGGAGGTCCAACCTATGAAGGGCATTATCCTCGCGGGCGGCTCGGGCACGCGCCTGTACCCGCTCACGCTCGTCACCAGCAAGCAGCTGCTGCCGGTTTACGACAAGCCCATGATCTACTATCCCCTCAGCACCCTCATGCTGGCGGGCATCAAGGACATCCTGGTCATCTCCACGCCGGCCGACCTGCCCAACTTCGAGCGCCTGCTGGGCGACGGCTCGCGCTTCGGCGTCAGCCTCTCCTATGCGGAGCAGCCCTCGCCGGACGGCCTCGCTCAGGCCTTCACCATCGGCGAGGACTTCATCGCCGGCGAGCCGTGCGCCCTGGTGCTCGGCGACAACATCTTCTACGGCAACGGCCTGTCGCGCCACCTGACGCGCGCCGTCCAGAACGCCGAGTCGGGGAGGGCGACGGTCTTCGGCTACCACGTTGACGACCCCGAGCGCTTCGGCGTCGTGGAGTTCGACGCGCAGGGCAGGGCCGTCTCCATCGAGGAGAAGCCCGCCGAGCCCAAGAGCTCCTATGCCGTCACCGGCCTGTACTTCTACCCGGGCGACGTGGCCGCCAAGGCGCATAAGGTGCAGCCCTCCGCCCGCGGCGAGCTGGAGATCACCACGCTCAACCAGATGTACCTGGAGGAGGGGACGCTCTCCGTCGTCACCCTGGGCCGCGGCTACGCGTGGCTGGACACCGGCACCATGGAGTCGCTCCACGAGGCCGCGGAGTTCGTCCGCGCCGTCGAGCACTCCCAGGACCTGCCGGTCTCGGTCCCCGAGGAGATCGCCTGGGAGAACGGCTGGATCACCACCGCCGAGCTGGAGGAGGCCGCGAAGGCCTACGGCAAGTCGGTCTACGGCCAGCACCTGAAGAAGGTCGCCGCCGGCGAGATCGTCAACAGCCCGCGCGAGTACTAGGAACAAGGAGATTCGAACATGGCAGAGGAGACCTTCTCCCCCAAGAACATCATCGTCACGGGAGGCTGCGGCTTCATCGGCAGCAACTTCGTGCACTATGTCGTGAACAACCACCCGGACGTCCACGTCACCGTCCTGGACAAGCTGACCTACGCCGGCAACCCCGAGAACATCGCCGGCCTGCCCGCCGACCGCGTGGAGCTCGTCGTGGGCGACATCTGCGACGCCGAGCTGCTCGATGAGTTGGTGCCGGGCCACGACGCCATCGTGCACTACGCCGCCGAGAGCCACAACGACAACTCCATCGCCGACCCCGAGCCGTTCCTGCGCACCAACGTGGAAGGCACGTTCCGCCTGCTGGAGGCCGTGAGGAAGCACGGCGTCCGCTACCACCACGTCTCCACCGACGAGGTCTACGGTGACCTTGCTCTCGACGACCCGGCCAAGTTCACCGAGGAGACGCCGTACCACCCGTCGAGCCCCTACAGCTCCACCAAGGCTTCCTCCGACATGCTCGTGCGCGCCTGGACCCGCACCTACGGGCTTCGTACCACGATCTCCAACTGCTCCAACAACTACGGCCCCTACCAGCACGTGGAGAAGTTCATCCCCAGGCAGATCACCAACGTCATCGACGGCGTCCGCCCCAAGCTCTACGGCAAGGGCGAGAACGTCCGCGACTGGATCCACACCGAGGACCACTCCAGCGCCGTCTGGGACATCCTGACCAAGGGCCGCATGGGGGAGACCTACCTCATCGGAGCCGACGGCGAGAAGAACAACATCACCGTCCTGCGCATGATCCTGGAGGCGATGGGCCGCGACCCCGAGGACTTCGACTGGGTCGCCGACCGCCCCGGCCACGACCGCCGCTACGCCATCGACAGCACCAAGCTCCAGCACGAGCTGGGTTGGAGGCCGGCCCACACCGACTTCGCCGAGGGCCTGAAGGCCACCATCGACTGGTACGTCGAGAATGAGTCCTGGTGGCGCCCAGCCAAGGAAGCCACCGAGGCCCGCTACCGCGCGCAGGGGCAGTAGGCCGAACCCCGGCATCCCGCACCGCGGGGCGCCCCGGGCGGACCGCAGGGCATGGGGAT
>CABVAY010000004.1 GCA_902496455.1 uncultured Collinsella sp. | reverse complement strand
TCAACGATATGGCACCGTGGGGACACATGTATGTCAATCCTGGTCTAACAGAGCCTTTTTTAATCCCCGTCCCAGAGAAATCATTATGCATAGAAAGTCATAATTATCATTTCGTAAACATTTCGATGAAATTAACGCCATGAGGCATGCTTGCGGTTACAATACCGCGAGGCCTAACTACACACCTTTAAGCCGGTCCTGTGAGACCGGGAAGGAGAATTATGGCGAACAACCATACCGCGGGCGCTGCCGCCCGCACCTTCGCGCCCAGCGAGCTTTGCCAGCGTATGCTGGCCAAAACCAGCAAGGGCACCTGCGGTCCCTGCATCCTGTATCTTGAGGATGGGACCATTTTTTATGGACGTGCATGCGGCGCCGAGGGCACCGCGACCGGCGAAGTCTGCTTCAACACCTCACTCGAGGGCTACTTTGAGGTCATGACCGACCCGAGTTATGCCGGCCAAATCGTAACCATGACCTATCCGCAGATCGGCAACTACGGTATCGACGAGACCGACGTCCAGTCGGCCTTCCCCGGCGACGCCGTGCGCCCTGCGAGCGCTCCGGCCATGCGCGGCATGATCGTTCGCGACATGTGCGCCACGCCTTCTAACTGGCGCTCGGCCGTCAGCGTGCCGGAGTACCTGCGCGCTCACGGCATCGTCGCTATCGAGGGTGTCGACACCCGCGCTCTGGTGCGCCATCTGCGCGACAATGGTTCCAAGATGGGCATTATCTCGACCGAGATCTTCGACGTCGACGAGCTTGCCGAACGTCTGGCCGCAGCGCCCACGCTGGTAGGCGAGAACCTGGTCAAGACCGTGAGCTGCCCCGAGCCTCATGAGTTTGCGGTTGCCGATCTGCCCGCCACGCATGACTTTGCGCTCGCGGAAGCCGCCCCTGCCCGCCACAAGGTGGTCGCCTACGACTGCGGCGTGAAGCGCGGCATTCTGGAGGGCCTGGTCCGCGCCGGCTGCGATCTCACCGTCGTGCCGTGGGATACGCCTGCGAGTGAGGTGCTCGATATGAATCCCGATGGCGTCTTTTTGTCCAACGGCCCCGGCGATCCCGATGCCGTGGTAGAGACCTACGAGCAGGTGCAGCAGCTGATCGGCAAGGTGCCGGTCTTTGGTATTTGTCTGGGTCATCAGATGATCAGCCTGGCCTGTGGCGCTCAGATGGAAAAGCTTAAGTTCGGTCACCGCGGTGGCAACCAGCCGGTTATGAACCTGGTGAGCCGCCGTGTGGAGATTACTGCACAAAACCACGGCTTTGGCCTGTTATTCCCCAGCTTGGGCAAGCTGATCCCCGAGCTTTCCGGCGGCGAGACCGAGCATGCGGCCGATGGAGATCTGCGCGTCTGGGTGCGCCGCGGAATCGCGCCGGTCGTGATGAACGAGCGCTTTGGCCGCATTCGCCTGACACATGTGAACCTCAACGACGGCACCGCCGAGGGCATCCAGCTGCTCGACGCCCCGTGCTTCTCGGTCCAGTACCACCCCGAGGCCTCGCCTGGCCCCACCGATGCCCACTATCTCTTTACCGCCTTTACGCGACTCATGGACGGCGAGGAGAACTACCTGGACATCGACACCGCGAAGGACCGCCTTGCCGGCTGGAACTTTGCTGAGTCCGAGACCGCTGAGACCGAGGAGAACTAACATGCCGAAACGTACTGACATCAAGCGTATCCTCGTCATTGGCTCGGGCCCCATTGTCATTGGCCAGGCCTGTGAGTTTGACTACTCCGGCGCCCAGGCCTGCAAGGTGCTCAAGGAGGATGGCTTTGAGGTCATCCTGGTCAACTCCAACCCGGCGACCATCATGACCGACCCGGGCTTGGCCGACCGCACCTATGTCGAGCCCATCACCGCCGAGTTTATCGAGCGCGTAATCAAGAAAGAGCGCCCGGACGCGCTGCTGCCCACGCTGGGCGGCCAGACCGGTCTGAACGCCGCCGTCGAACTGGCAAAGGACGGCACGCTCGACAAGTACGGCGTCGAGATGATCGGCTGCGACCTTGCCGCCATCGAGCGCGGCGAGGACCGCAAGCTCTTTAACGAGGCCATGGCCGAGATCGGCCTGGAGGTCGCGCGCTCGGGCTATGCCTACAGCGTGGCAGACGCCGAGGCCATCGCCGAGCGCGTGGGATATCCCTGCGTGCTGCGTCCGAGCTTTACCCTCGGCGGCGCCGGTGGTGGCATCGCGCATACTCACGAGGAGCTCGTCTCCATCGTGAGCCAGGGCCTGGAGCTCTCACCTGCCCACGAGGTATTGGTCGAGGAGTCCATCGAGGGCTGGAAAGAGTATGAGATGGAGGTCATGCGTGACCACGCCGGCAACGGCATCATCGTGTGCTCCATCGAGAACCTCGACCCCATGGGCGTGCATACCGGCGACTCCATCACCGTGGCGCCGGCGCAGACGCTCTCCGACCTTGAGTATCAGCGCATGCGTGTCGCCTCGCTCGCCATCTTGGAGAAGATCGGCGTCGAGACCGGCGGCTCCAACGTACAGTTTGCCGTGAACCCCCAGACCGGCCGCCTGATCGTCATCGAGATGAACCCGCGCGTGAGCCGTTCGTCCGCCCTCGCTTCCAAGGCCACGGGTTTCCCCATTGCCAAGGCCGCCGCGCGCCTGGCTGTGGGCTACACGCTCGACGAGATCGTCAACGACATCACCAAGGCTACGCCCGCCTGCTTTGAGCCCACGATCGACTACTGTGTGGTCAAGGTGCCGCGCTTTGCCTTCGAGAAGTTCAAGGGTACCGACCCCACGCTCACCACGCGCATGAAGGCCGTGGGCGAGATTATGGCGATCGGCCGCACCTTTGAGGAGGCCTTTGGCAAGGCTATGCGCTCGCTGGAGGATGGCCACCAGGGCATTTGCGCCGGTGGCAAAGAGGGTGCCGATAAGCTGAGCGACGACGAGCTTGCTCAGGCCGTGGCAACCCCGACCGAGCATCGCATCTTCTTTGTGGTCGAGGCCCTACGCCGTGGCTGGGACATCGCTCGCATCCATGCCATCTGCGGTATCGATCCGTGGTACCTCAACCGTATCAACGATATGGTGCAGGTCCAGGAGAGCATCCGCGACCTGCGTGTGGAGGATATCGACGCCGACGCGATGCGCCTGCTCAAGCAGTACGGCACGAGCGATGCCGAGATCGCTGCGCTGACCGGCTCGGACGAGCGCTTTGTGCGCGCCTATCGCAAGGGTCTGGGCGTGGTTCCCAGCATGAAGACGGTCGATACCTGCGCTGCGGAGTTCTCGAGCGCCACGGAGTACCACTACAAGACGTACGAGAACATCTACCGCACGAGCCCGGATGCCAAGAAGTGCGTGGCTCCCGACGAGACCACGCCGGCGGACAAGCCCAAGGCGATGATCCTGGGCGCCGGCCCCAACCGCATTGGCCAGGGTATCGAGTTCGATTACTGCTGCGTGCACGCGAGCTATGCGCTGGCGGCCCGCGGCTTCGAGACCATCATGGTCAACTGCAACCCCGAGACCGTTTCGACCGACTACGACACGTCCGACCGCCTGTACTTTGAGCCGCTCACCTACGAGGACGTCATGGACGTTATCGACGTTGAGCGCCCCGATGGCGTCGTGGTGACGCTTGGCGGCCAGACCCCGCTTAAGCTGGCGCGCATGCTCGAGGAGAGCGGCGTGAACATCATGGGCACCAAGCCCGATGCCATCGACTTTGCCGAGGACCGCGAGCGCTTCGCCGCTCTGCTCGACAAGCTGGGCATCATGTACCCGCCGGCGGGCCAGGCCACCTCGTTTGAGGAGGCCGAGGCCGTTGCCGCGCACATCGGCTACCCGCTGCTGGTGCGTCCGAGCTACGTGCTGGGCGGCCGCGGCATGATGATCGCCTACGATGCCGAGCATCTGCGCGATTACATGGCCGAGGCTGCGCGCATTAGCCCCGACTACCCGGTGTATCTGGACCGCTTCTTGGAGGGCGCGATCGAGTCCGATGTCGACGCCCTGTGCGATGGCGAAGAGGTCTACATCGGCGGCATTCTGGAGCATATCGAGGAGGCCGGTATTCACTCCGGCGACTCTGCGACCTGCATCCCGCCGTTCAGCTTTAGCGAGAGCCTGCAGGCAAAGCTTCGCGAGACCACGCGCCGCATCGCGATGGCGCTGGGCGTACGCGGCCTGGTCAACGTGCAGTACGCCATCAAGGGCGAGACCGTTTACGTGATCGAGGCCAACCCGCGTGCCAGCCGCACCGTGCCGTTTATCTCCAAGGCCACCGGCGTGCCGCTGGCCAAGTGCGCGGCGCGTATCATGGCGGGCGATTCCATCGCAAGCCTGGGCCTGCCGAGCGACGAGCGTCAGCTGGACTGGTTCTGCATGAAGGAAGCCGTTATGCCCTGGGGCCGTTTCCCGGGCGCCGACGTTATCCTGGGGCCCGAGATGAAGTCTACGGGCGAGGTCATGGGTATCGCCAAGAGCTATCCCGAGGCATACGCCAAGACGCAACTGGCGATTGACTACAAGCTGCCCGACCCGAGCGCCGGCAAGGTGTTCATCAGCGTGTGCGACCGTGACAAGCGTCATATCCTTTCGGTCGCCCGTATCCTGCGCTACCTGGGCTTTGATATCTGCTCCACCGAGGGCACGGCGCGCGTGCTGCGTGGAGGCAACGTGACGTGCGAGGTCGTGGAAAAGATTAGCGGACCGCACGACGGCGAGCGTCCCAACATTGGTGACCTCATCGCCGATGGCAAGATTGCGGTAATCATCAATACGCCGTACGGCCCGGGCTCGCGTGGCGATGGCTACCTGCTACGCACCGAGGCCGTCCGTCGTGGCGTGACCTGCGTGACGGCGATGTCTGCGGCCAACACGTACGTGAGTGCCATCGAGGCCGTGCGCGAGGACGAGCAGGGTCACGGCAGCGCCAACGACATGGGCATGGACGTCATCGCCCTGCAGGACCTGCCGCAGTACACGGTGTAGTTGACCTGGCCGGCCGGGACGGGAGGCGGTCCTTTCTCTCGGAAACTGGGCTTCGCGAAGTTTTCCGAGAGAAAGGACCGCCTCCCGCCCCGGCCTGCGGTGACTTGGCTGCACCGTGTGCTGCCGAAGGGGCTTTGCGCGATGACTAGGGCTGAATAGAAAATGAGTGTGGGCCCTGCCGTTCGAACGAACGGCAGGGCCCACACTAATAATTCAGCCAACGTACGTCATAGCAACCCCCGGTAGGTCGAGGGTGCCCCGCGGCGGTCTGGTGTTTTCATCTGAACGACTTTGCGAAGCAACCGGAGTGAAGATGAAAACACCAGACCGCCGCGGGGCACCCGCAGACCGCAGGGACGGGAGCAGCTATACTACTCTCAGTAGTTAAGGGTCGCGGATCCGCCGCGTCACCGCTCTCAACAGGAGGTCTTTGTTTATGGCAGATCAAAAGCCGGTTGTCGGGATCATCATGGGCTCCAAGTCCGATCTGGGTGTTATGGAAGGCTGCACCGTCGAGCTCGAGGCGCTGGGCGTGCCCTATGAGCTTGTCATTGCGAGCGCACACCGCACACCGGCGAAGGTCCACGAGTGGGCTTCGACTGCCGCCGATCGCGGTATCAAAGTGATTATCGCCGCCGCCGGCAAGGCCGCTCACCTGGGTGGTGTCGTGGCTGCCTTTACGCCGCTGCCGGTCATCGGCGTGCCTATGAAGACGAGTGACCTGGGCGGTATGGATTCGCTGCTGTCGATGGTGCAGATGCCTTCGGGTGTGCCCGTGGCCTGCGTTGCCATCAACGGTGCCAAGAACGCCGCCATTTATGCCACGCAGATTCTGGGCGCATGCGACCCCGAGTACCGCAAGGTTATCGAGAAGATGAAGCAGGAGATGGCCGACGCCTAGGCGTTCCGCCGTTTCACCGCAGTATAAGGAGAGCCATGTCCGACTATCAGGGAAAACGATTCAAGGCTTCTCAGATTCCCGATCCGTCGAAGCCGGGTGCTGCCCATGCGGCACAGCAGGGTCGGACATCCTCTCCTCAGCAGCCGCGCGCGCCGCGCCCCGTGACGCCGGCGACGCATCGTCGACAGGACGCGCCAGCCGCATGTCGACCTTCATCTTATAGCAACGCTAAAAAGCCGCCCCGGGCTTCATCGCATGCCGCGCCGTCGGATTACACCGAGCCGCCGCGCAAAAAGCGTCGCTCCATTATTCCCATTCTGCTCATCATCATCGGCATCGGCCTGATTGTCGCCGCCGCTGCCATCTTTATCAACGCGCAGATTGGCTATAAGCAGGCAAGCGATTCGTACCAGAAAATCGAGAAGCAATATGTAAGCGATAAGGACGCCAGCGGCGTGCCGATTATCGACTTCGATGCGCTTGCTCAGACAAACCCCGAGATTGTGGGTTGGATTTATGTGCCGGGAACCAACATCAACTATCCCGTGGTGCAGACCAACAACAACTCCAAATACCTCAACACGCTGTTTGACGGTACGGCTAACGCGTCCGGTGCCATCTTCTTGGATAGCGACGACACCGCGCCGGGCATGGTGGATCAGCAGACCACGATCTACGGCCACCATATGAACGATGGGTCGATGTTCAACGTGATTTCGGACACCACCGACCAAGCGACGTTCGATAGCATCGAGTACGTGTATTACATCACGCGCGATGCAACGTATAAGCTGCGTCCGCTGGCGACCAAGGTCGTTGAGGATACGTACTCCAAGGCGCGCACGCCCAATTTTGAGGGCGACGACGGGCTCAAGAACTACCTGTCCGAGATGCTCGACGGTGCCTCTGCCGTGGCGAGCGATGCCATCGATCGTGCCGCTTCGGCAACCAAGGTTGCAACGCTTGTGACCTGTCGTTCGTTATCGCTGAGCAACACGCGTGCCGTCATGGTGCTCACGCCGGTCGAGGAATAAGTTGTTCGAGAGTAGCTAAAAAAGCCCCGTTCCAAATTGGCTACTCGATGACGGTAAGGGAGAAATGATGCTCGAGAATGGCAAAACGATGCCTTCGGTTGATGCTTGGCTGCGCGAGGCCAAGGCCGATTCGTCGGCACCTGCGTGCGGTATGTATCTGACACATAACGGTGTGGTGCGCGCGACGCCCAAGGCCGAGGCGCGCGGTGTCGAGACCGATGGCGTGGCGCCGGGCCACAAGGTGGGCGGCATGGTGTTCGGCTTCGATGCTCAGAAGGTGCAGGCTGCTATCGAGGCCACGCGCGCGATGCCGGGTATCGGCTATGTGCGCGTGTGGCTGGCAAGCGGCGAGCTTGCCGTAGGTGACGACATCATGCTCGTGCTCATTGGCGGGGACATTCGCCCGCACGTGGTCGATGCGCTGCAGGCGCTCGTTGGCACCATCAAAAATGAGTGTGTGAGTGAGGTCGAGCGCGAGGCGTAGAGGTTTGCGTCGATAGAAGGCTCGTTTATAAAAATGCCCGCCGGTACGTGTGATACCGGCGGGCATTTTGCGTTTTGGGCGCGGTGAGCGCTACACGCGCGTTGCATCCTTGGGGCTCATGGTCATGCTCTGGAAGCGATTCTCCATAAAGTCATTATCGAAATACTTGCCGTAGAACTGCGCAACGGGAATATCCGGTTCCGTGCCGTTGACGCGCTGATACCAATAATCGAGCGACTGCAGCGTCATAACGCCATCGACCAGCATAATGATGGTGAAGATGACGGTAGCCGAGTAGCGGCTCTTCCACGGAATCATGTTGATGAGCTTGAGCAGCCTCGGCAGCAGCAGCTTGATCCAGATGAGGCCGCCCAGGCCCCACAGACAGGCGAAGCCCGTGCAGGTGCGTCCGCCCGTGAGGACCACGAGCGGGTCGGGCATACCGAACAGCGTTATGTGCGAGTAGCTCCACGAGACCACGCCAAACGCGGTCTGCATAAACCAGCCCACGAACACCTCAAAGCTGGCGCCGAGCAGGGCGCTCACCAGGAAAATGATGATGGGGTTCTTTTTATAGAAGCGGTTGAGCACCATGGTCATGAGCACGGCACCAAAGCCGTAGATGGGGCTGAAGGGGCCAAACAGCATACCGGCGCGGTCCTGGTAGACACCCGGATCGTTGACGGTCATATGCCAGATATCCTCCAGGACCAGGCCGAGTATGCAGCAGACAAAGAATACCCAGAACAGGTTGAAGTAGTTGAGCTTGATGTAGCCTTCGCCGGTTTCATCGCGCCCGAGCATGCCCTCGGCGGCGGCGTCGCGGTCGAGCATCTCCTGCAGGCGGCGCTGCAGCTCGCGCTCCTGGCGCAGCGTGGGGTCGACGGTGGCCGAAAGTGCGACGAGGATGCCGAGCTGGATGGCAGGGCGCAGCAAGAAGGGCCCGATGCCCTGGAGCATCACGTCAACCAAAAGCTCGACGACGGTAAACGCGATAAGGATATAGGACAGACGGGCGGCATTGCGACGCTGGTTCTTGATGAGGTCTAGGCCAAAGATGATCAAGATGACAGCACTGGCAGCCGAGAGCATGATGCCGGCGACGATAAGGCCGACCGCGACGAGCGTGTTGTCGCCGAGCTTGGCGGCGGCGTTGCCGTTGATGAGCGCGGTGATGACCTGCCACATAAAGGCGCCGACCGAAGGGAGCGTGCCCACGCCGGACAGGATGCACAGGACGGCGTACACCTTAATGATGAGGGGGATCTTCTTGACCTCCGTGGCGCTGGGGACGCTGGGGTCGAGTTCGTTTCGATCCATACATAACCTTTCTCGTTTTGCTGTAGGTACAAGGATACGCCGCCGACCTGCCAAAAGACAGGACGAACGTCCCAATTGCAACAATGCAAGCCCCAACGGCGGGCGAGACACGTCGCAACGGAAGTATGCGGGATCGTCGGCCCCGAGGCGGTTGCCCAATAAAATGTTTGGCTGCAAAACGGATTATAAGCTCGGTGGGCTTTTAAAAAGCGCTGTTCATGCGCGGGAGTGCTTGTCTTGCCGTGCGTATAATAGGGCAGGTAACGCCAAATAACGAGGCTCTGAGGGGATGCCATGTCTCAAGAAACCATCCGCGCGGCCGAGCGTGCCGCGGGACAGGTGAAGACCATGTCGACGTATGATCCGGACTCCGACCAGCTGCATGAGGAATGCGGCATTTTTGGTGTGTGGGCACCCGATCGCGATGTGGCTCGACTGACGTACTTTGGTCTGCGCGCGCTGCAGCATCGCGGCCAGGAATCGGCGGGAATCGCCGTGGGTGATGGCGGCACGGTTATGGTTCGCAAAGACCTGGGACTGCTCGATCGCGTGTTCTCCAACGCCGACCTGTCGACGCTCTCCGGCCAGCTGGCCGTGGGCCACGTGCGCTATGGCACCGCCGGTGCCAAGAGCTGGGAAGCCTCGCAGCCGCATCTTTCTACCATCAACAGCGTCATTATCGCGCTTGCTCACAACGGCACTCTGGTCAACACCGACGAGCTGCGCCGCCAGCTGATCGAGCTGGGCGTGCCGTTCCTCTCCAATTCGGATTCCGAGGTCGCGACCAAGCTTATCGGCTACTTTACCCAGCGTACGGGTCATCTGCGCGAGGGCATTCGCAAGACCATGGAGCTCGTGCGCGGCGGCTACGCCATGACGCTCATCAACGAGCAGGCGCTCTACGCATTCCGCGATCCGCACGGCATTCGCCCGCTCGTGCTGGGCAAGCTGGTGGACGAAGGTCTGGACCAGGCCGATGCCGCTTCTGTTTCGCAGCTGCCCTCGCAAGACGGTGCCTCGACGGTCGACTCCGCCGTCCATGTCACGCGCGCCGGCGGCTGGGTCGTTGCCTCCGAGACGTGCGCGCTCGACATCGTGGGTGCCGAGTACGTCCGTGACGTCCGTCCCGGCGAGATTTTGCGCATCAGCGCCGAGGGTCTGGTATCCGAGCAGGGCGTGCCTGCAGCCGAAGAGCCCGCAAACTGCATCTTTGAGCAGGTCTACTTTGCCCGCCCCGACTCCATCATGAACGGCAAGAGCGTCTATGCCTGCCGTTACGACATGGGTCGTCAGCTGGCACATGAGGAGCCCGTCGAGGCCGACCTGGTCATCGGCGTGCCCGACTCCGGCCTGCCGCCTGCGGAGGGTTATTCGCACGAGAGCGGCATTCCCTTTGGCGAGGGCCTCATCAAGAACCGTTACGTGGGCCGTACGTTTATCGAGCCTACGCAGGAGTTGCGCGCCATGGGCGTGCGCATGAAGCTCAACCCGCTGCGCGACAACATCGAGGGCAAGCGCCTGGTCGTCATCGACGACTCCATCGTGCGCGGCACCACCATGGTGCAGCTCGTCAAGATGCTGCGCAACGCTGGCGCCAAGGAGATTCATATCCGCATCAACTCGCCCGAGGTCATCTGGCCATGCTTCTACGGTATCGATACCGACGTGCAGTCGCAGCTTATCAGCGCCAACAAGACGGTCGACGAGATTTGCGAGTATATCGGCGCCGATTCGCTGGCCTTCCTTTCGGTCGAGGGCCTGCTTAAGGTCATGCCCAAAGGCGGTTACTGCGATGCGTGCTTTACCGGCCGCTACCCCGTGGCGATTCCCGAGAGCTTTGGCCGCGACAAGTTCATGGAGGGCTTTAAGCCCCGCAACCTGGACAAGCCGCTGCACTTTGACGACGACGCCGTGGTCGAGAAATACGACGACCGCAGCTGGGAAGAGGAGCACGGCGAGGCCTAAAACCTGCCATGTAGGGACAGGTTCATTTTGGCAGGTTTTATCTGCTGTTTTGTTGATACTACGGCGCGCGCCGCTGCGGTGTGCGCCGATATGAACGCAACTATGAGCACCGTTTGGCGCCCGGGCGGCGGACGGTAGTGGGAGAGGAAGGCTCAGATGAGCGACAGCAAACATGTGACGTATGAGGATGCCGGCGTCGATACCGCCGAGGGCGGCCGCGCCGTCGACGCTATTAAGCAAATGGTTAAGGACACCAACCGTCCCGAGGTCATCGGCGGCATCGGTGGCTTTGGTGGCCTGTTCTCGGCCGCCGCGCTTAAGGATATGGAAGACCCGATTCTGATTAGCGGTACCGACGGCGTGGGCACCAAGCTCGTGCTCGCCCAGATTATGGACCGTCACGAGACGGTGGGCCAGGACCTGGTCGCTATGTGCGTCAACGACATTCTGGCTTCGGGCGCCGAGCCGCTGTTCTTCCTGGACTACGTTGCCATCGGCCACATCGAGGCCGAGCACATGGCAAAGATCATCAAGGGTGTGGCCGACGGTTGCAAGCTCGCGGGCTGCGCGCTCGTGGGCGGCGAGATGGCCGAGCACCCGGGCGTTATGGCTCCTGCCGACTACGACCTTGCCGGATTTACCGTGGGCGTCGTCGACCGTCCCAAGATGCTCGACCCCGCAAACGTCCGCCCCGGCGACGTTATCCTGGGCCTGCCTTCCACTGGCGTGCACTCCAACGGCTACTCGCTCGTGCGCAAGGTCATCGGCGTCGACGGCATTAAGCCGGGCACGCCCGAGGCCGCCGCTAAGGCCGAGGAGCTGAGCCGCCCGCTCGAGGAGCTCGGCGGCGCATCGCTGGCAGACGCCCTGCTGGCTCCCACGCGCATCTACGTCAAGCCGATTCTGGAGCTGCTGCGCGGCGGCGCCAACGTGCACGCCATCGCCCACATCACCGGTGGCGGCATCACCGAGAACCTCAACCGCGCGCTTGCCGACGACGTTGACGCCGTGGTCACCCGTAACGGTGCCGAGATGGGCTGGGATGTTCCGCCCGTCATCACCTACGTGTCGCGCCAGGCCGAGCTCGCGCCCAACGAGGCATGCAAGACCTTCAACATGGGCGTCGGCCTGTGCCTGATCGTCGCTCCCGAGGACGAGGCCGCGGTGACCGAGGCCCTGGTCGCGCTGGGCGAGAAGCCGTTCCGCGTGGGCGAGTGCGTCGAGGGTTCCGGTAAGGTCGTGTACTCCGATGAGCGCTAACGAGCAGATGACTGCTTCCGTGAGCCTGGGCTTTGTGCCCTACACCCGTCCGACCGGCACCGATACGGCCGAGCCGCTCAAGATCGGTGTGCTCATCAGCGGTTCGGGTACCAACCTGCAGGCGCTGATCGACCTGATCGCCGCCGGCAAGCTCAACGCTTCGATTGAGCTTGTGGTGTCGAGCCGTCCTTCGGCTAAGGGTTTGCAGCGCGCTGAGCGCGCGGGCATCCAGACGCTCACGCTGTCCAAGGATGTCTATGCCGACCCCATCGCCGCCGACGAGATCATTGCGCACGAGCTGCTCGAGCGCGGTTGCGAGTATGTGGTCATGGCCGGCTACATGCGCATGGTGCACACGCCGCTGCTGGCGGCGTTTCCCAACCGCGTGGTCAACTTGCATCCGGCACTGCTGCCGAGCTTTACCGGTGCGCATGCGATTGACGATGCCTTTGCGCGCGGTGTCAAGGTGACCGGCGTGACCGTGCACTTTGCCAACGAGATCTACGACAACGGCCCCATCATCGCCCAGCGCGCGCTGGCTGTCGAGGAAGGTTGGGATGTCGACACGCTCGAGGAGCACATCCACGCGATTGAGCACGTGCTGTATCCCGAGGTCGTGCAGATGCTCGCCGACGGCCGCGTTCACGTTCTAGAGAGCGGCAAGGTCGCAATTGACGCGCCTCGCGGCTAGCGGCGCACAGTACAATTTAGCCGAGTAGTCAGGGTGGTCATTGGCGCCAAGGCGCGCGTGGCCACCTTTTGTTTTGGGTAGTCACCTGCGACGTTCTTTAACGACTAGTCATTTTAGAACGTCCCCGATGGCTAGGTGAGAGAGGTGAGCGCATGGCGGATAACGAAGCGCTGTTTACGCCTGAGCTGGTGTTTTTTGATTGGGAGTGTGCGACGCCGGATGAGGTGTTCGCGCGGCTCGAGGGCGAGCTTGCACCACGTGGCTACATTGCATCCGGTTGGCTCGACGCCGTTCGCACGCGCGAGGATGCCTATCCCACGGGTCTTGCCATGCCGGCGGCAAACATTGCCATTCCGCATACCGATCCGGGGTTTGTGGCCAAGCCCTATATCGCGGTGGTGAAGCCCGCCGCGCCCGTGACATTTAACGCTATGGCTGGCATGGGCGCTCCGGTGCCGGCGCAGATCGTTATCAATCTGGGCATCGCAGAGCCGGGCGGCCAGGTCGAGGCCCTGCAGGCGCTCATGAACATCTTTATGGACGCCGATGCCGCAGCCGACGTGCTCGGCCAGACCACGTCCCAGGGCATGGTCGACGCCATCCGCCGCCACTTCTAAGGTGGGCTGAGTCGGCACTTGGGGACGTTCCTTTTCTGCCGGCAGTAAGGGACAGTCCCCAAGTGCCAAGTGCCGCATCTGTCCCCTTTGCACCAAAATGGTGCAGATTAACCTGTCCCCAATGCACCAAGCGTGCCGCGGGGGCTGCGTTGTGACACAATGGCGTTTGTTCGATTCGTTATGCGAAAGGCCAACTATGGCAAATAAGAAAAAGAACTCCGAGGCCGCGCCGACGCCCGAGCAGCAGGCTCGCGCTGCCTCCAGCTCTCGCAAGAAGCAGCGCAAGACGTACGTGTCTAAGACCGTCAAGATCGTCCTGGTGGTCATCGGCGTGCTGGCAATGCTGCTTTCCGTCTCGGCGATGGCGTGCTCCGGCCTTATGTCGCAGGCCGAGGACACCTCGGGCTACAAGCTGACCGGCGGTGTCGCTGCCACTATCAACGGCACCAACCTCACCGAGGACACCGTGACCAAGCAGATCATGAGCATGCGTACGTCCTACGGCTACACCAAGGACAAGGACTGGGCACAGTACCTGGTCGACAACGACCTCACGCCCAAGAAGTACCGCAAGCAGCTTATCGACTCCTACACGCAACAGATTCTGCTTCAACAGGCGCAGAAGGAGAACGGCGTGACGGTGTCGGACGAGGAGGTCGAGAAGGCTTGGAAGGACGCGTGCAAGAGCGCGGGCGGTGCCAAGGCCTTTAAGAAGACCCTCAAGACCTACGGCTATACCGAGGACACCTACAAGGATTCGCTCAAGGAGAGTCTGGCGCAGCAGAAACTCAAGGATGCCGTGGCGCCCACCAGCAAGCCCAAGGACAGCGAGATCGTCGATTACATCAACGAGAACCTGTCTAACTACAACGATGCTCGCCGCTCGTCGAACATCCTGATCAAGGTTGATTCCGACGCTTCCGACGAGGACAAGGCTGCCGCTAAGGCCAAGGCGCAGGAGTGTCTGGACAAGATCAACTCCGGTGAGCTGAGCTTTGAGGACGCCGTTGAGCAGTACTCCGAAGACACCGGTTCCAAGGAGAAGAAGGGCGATGTGGGCTGGGATAAGCTCACCACCTTCGTCGACAGCTACCAGACGGCGCTCGAGGGGCTCAACAAGGGCGACGTGAGCGAAGTCGTCGAGTCGACCTATGGTTACCACATCATCAAGTGCACCGACTACTTCCATGTCGATAATCAGGTCGATGACATCAACCAGGTGCCCAAGGCCATCAAGAAGTACGTCTTCAATGTGGTGAAGACGCAAGCGGCCAGCACTGCGTACAGCGAGTGGCTGGAGCAGTACAAGAAGGATGCCGACATCACCGTCAACCCCATGCCCAAGGACGTACCCTATAACGTGAGTCTGAAGGGCGTCACCAAGAGCTCGACCGACGATTCGTCGACGACTGAGTAATCATGGGGCGGTGCTCGCGCGAGTGCCGTCCACGCTATTAGAGAGGATTTGCAGATGACCAACGAAGAGCTGCAGAAAGAAATGATTGCGGCCATGAAGGCTAAGGACAAGGTCCGCCTGTCCATCATTCGCCAGGTCAAGGCCGAGGTGAAGAATATCGAGGTTAACGAGCGCCGCGATGTGACCGAGGAGGACGTCAACAGCATGATCAAGCGTCTGATCAAGCAGACGAGCGAGACGCTGGAGATGTCCATCAAGGCCGGCACCGACCAGGAGCGTACCGACAACCTGACCGAGCAGGTCAAGATTCTGGAGAGCCTGCTGCCCGCGCAGGTTTCGGGCGAGGAGCTCGAGGCCCTGATCGAGCAGGTCATCGCCGAGCTGGGCGCCACGTCCAAGAAGCAGATGGGTCAGGTCATGGGTGCCCTGGGCAAGGCCACCGGCGGCAACTTCGACAAGCCGGCCGCGGCAAAGATCGTCGGAGCAAAATTGGCGTAAGTGCCGGCCGACACATAGCCGATGCTGAGGGGCGTGACCATCGCGGTCGCGCCCTTTTTTGCTAGGCTAGGCGCTCATTGGGGACGGGCTTAAATGAGTGCCCAATGAGCAGGTACTCATTTAAGTCTGTCCCCAATGAGTGGGTGGAAGGTTGCGGGTTCTTTACGGGAATGTAGTGTGGGCTGCGGAAACGCGGTTCTTTCCGTACAATAGTTCAACTCGTGTAAACGCAGGGAAGGGACATTCATGGCAGACATGATCGAGATCAAGCATCTCAACAAGTACTTTGGCGACCTGCATGTGCTCAAAGATATCAATCTCACCGTCAAGCGCGGCGAGAAGCTCGTGATGATCGGGCCTTCCGGCTCGGGTAAGTCGACGCTCATCCGTTGCGTCGATTATCTGGAGGAGCCCACGTCGGGCGAGGTCGTCATCGACGGTACGCCGCTCACAAAAAAGAATCACCTGGAGATGGCTCGCAAGTATAGTTCCATGGTGTTTCAGCAGTTCAACCTGTATCCCAACATGACGGTGCTGGGCAACCTGACGCTCGCGCCCATCAAGCTGCAAAAGAAGAGCAAGGAGGAGGCGACCGAGATCGCCATTGCCGCGCTCAAGCGCGTCGGCATGGCTCATAAGGCCGGCGAGTATCCGCAGAATCTCTCGGGCGGTCAGCAGCAGCGTATCGCCATCGCCCGTGCCCTGTGCACCAAGCAGCCCATCATCCTGTTTGACGAGCCGACCTCGGCGCTCGACCCCGAGATGGTCCAGGAGGTTCTGGACGTTATGATTGAGCTTGCGCAGGAGGACATCACCATGATCTGCGTGACGCACGAGATGGGTTTTGCGCGCCAGGTGGCCGACCGCGTCATCTTTATGGAGGACGGCCGCATCCTGGAGGAGGGCACGCCCGAGCACTTCTTCGATAATCCCGAGAACCCGCGCTGCCGCGAGTTCCTGTCCAAGATTCTGCACTAGGTGCGGTGGTGGACATGACGGATATGACGAGGGCGGCCGTGTCGCGCCGTCACTTTTTGCAGCTGGCGGGCGCCGGTATGCTTACGCTGACGGGGGCCGCGCTTACCGGTTGCGGCAACTCCACCAGCGGCGAGGGCTCGGACAAGGGGTCCAAGCTTGCGGCCATTAAGTCGCGTGGCCATCTGAATGCCGGCGTTAAGAAGGACGTTCCCGGTTACGGCTATTACGACACCGCCAAGGGCCGCTTTGAGGGCATGGAAGTCGATTTGTGCTACCAGATCGCCGCTGCCGTCTTTGGCGTGAGCTACAAGGAGGCCCGTGCCCAGGAGCTTGTCGAGTTTACCGACGTAACGCCCAAGACGCGCGGCCCGCTGATCGATAACGGCCAACTTGACGTGGTCGCGGCGACCTACACCATCACCGACGAGCGCAAGAAGAGCTGGGATTTCTCGACGCCGTACCGTACCGACTACGTGGGACTCATGGTCAAGAAGCGTTCGGGCTTTACCTCGATTGAGGATCTGGACGGCAAGGTCATTGGCGTGAGCCAGGGCGCTACCACGCAGAGCCTGATCGAGCAGATGATCAAGGACAACGGCTTTAGCTGTAAGCCCGAGTTTAGGGCCTTTAGCGGCTACCCCATCATCAAGAGTTCGCTCGACGCTGGCAATATCGACGTCTTTGCCATGGACCGCTCCACGCTGGCCGGTTACATGAACGAGACCGTTGAGCTGCTGCAGCCCGAGGTCAAGTTTGGCGAGCAGGGCTACGGCGTGGCGACCAAGAAGGGCTGCGACCTTTCGGCCGTGGTCGATCAGGTGATTTGCGATCGCCTGGCCGATGGCTGGCTCGACCAAGAGGTCAAGACCTGGGGTCTTGTATAGGCGCATCGTCCAAGGAAGGAATCAAATGCTCGAAGGATTGTTTGACGCCGACCGCTGGTCGACGACATTTCAAAACATGGGGCCCTTCTGGGAGGGCTTTGGCGTGACGCTGCAGGTGGTCGTTGCCGGTCTGCTGCTGTCGCTGGTGCTGGGCACGCTGCTGGGCGTGTTCTCTACCACCCGTTCGCGCGTGCTGCGCGCCATAAGCCGCGTGTACGTGGAGTTTTACCAGAACACCCCGTTGCCCGTGCAGGTGCTCTTTATGTACATGGCCGGTCCGCAGTTTTTGCAGGCCATAACCGGTGCCGACCAGCCGGTGCGCATCGCGCCGTTCGTGCTGGGCTTCTTGGGTGTGGGCCTGTATCACGCGGCCTACATTTCGGAGGTCATCCGCACTGGTATCGAGGCGGTTCCGCGCGGTCAGATGGAGGCGGCCCAGAGCCAGGGCTTCACCCGTGCGCAGGCGTACTGGTACATCGTGCTACCCCAGACGTTCAAGATCATTCTGCCGCCGCTGTGTAACCAGGCGCTCAACCTGGTCAAGAACACGTCGGTGCTGGCACTTGTGGCCGGCGGCGACCTTATGTACCGTTCCGACAACTTTGTGAGTCTGTACGGTTACCTGCAGGGATACATCGTCTGCTGCCTTATGTACTTCATCATCTGCTTTCCGCTCGCCATGCTGGTGCAGTGGCTCGAGCGCCGCTCCAAGGAGCGTCCGCGCGGCGTGAGCCTGGCCGAGCTGGGGCTCGACAACGTAGAGGAGGCCTAGCGCATGGAAATCTTCAACGCGACCAACCTGCTCTACATTTGGGGCGGCTTTGTTAAGACGATCGAGATCTCGGCGCTGTCAATCTTTTTCTCGCTCATCTTTGGCACGGTGCTGGCGCTCGTCAAGAGCTATGCGCCCCGCCCGTTCCGTATTTTGGTGAGCGCCTATATCGAGCTGTTCCGTTGCACGCCAAACCTGCTGTGGATCCTGTTTATCTACTTTACGGTGCAGGGTTTGGACATTGTGATTTCGACCATCGCCTTTACGCTGTTTACCAGCGCCGTTATGGCCGAGATTGTGCGCGGCGGCCTCAACTCGATTCCGCGCGGCCAGTTTGAGGCAGCGCAGAGCCAGGGCTTTGGCTTCTTTGCCACCATGCGCTACATCATTCTGCCGCAGACGTTTAAGACGATCATTCCGGCGCTGTTTAGCCAGTGCACGACTGTCATCAAGGACAGCTCGTATCTTTCGGGCATTAACGTGGCCGAGCTCATGTACACGGCCAACGTCGTGATGGCCCACGCGATCGATCTGTCGCAGGTGCTTATGCTCTACGGCCTGGTGTTTGCGATGTACTTTGTGCTCAACTTTGGTATCTCGCTGCTGGTCCGAGCTTATCAACGTCGTATTGTGGCAGCGTAGAATGTGGCAAAGGGACAGTCCCTTTGCCACATAGAGAAAGGAATCGCGATGAGCGATCTGGAGAATAAGAAGAATCCTGTGGTCATTACCATCGCGCGCGACTTTGGCGCCGAGGGCCACGAGATTGGTCGCATGCTTGCCGACGAGTTGGGGATTCCGCTGTACGATAACGAGCTGCTGGTGCGTGCGTCGCTGCGCGCGGGCGAGTCGCTCGATAAGATGGCCGCCTACGACGAGCGCCTGGCCGTGGAGAATATGGCGTTCCTACCCGACCGCTACGATGCACGTTCGTACTCGGACAAGTTGTTCCAAAAGATGAGCCAGGTGATTTTGGATCTGGGCGAGACCGAGAGCTGCATTATCGAAGGTCGTCTGTCCGATTACCTGTTGCGTAACAACCCCAACCACATTGCCGTGTTGGTGACCGCACCCTTTGAGGACCGCGTCGAGATCGTGCGCAAGAAGCGCGGACTTAACAAAAAGAAGGGCGCCAAGTTGGTCAAGCAGCAGCAGAAGGCGCGCGAGGCGTTCTATAAGCGCTATAGCGCCGGCAAGTGGAAGATGACGAGCGGTAAAGACATCGTCGTCAACCGCGCCAAGCTGGGCCGCGAAGGCTGCAAGGACGTCATCGCCGCGGCCTACCGCTACAAAGTAGCGCAGCTCGAAGGCTAACCGACCAAAACCACCACAAAGGTGCCTGTCCCCATCGTGGTGATCGGGCGGCCGGCATAGAAAAAGTCCCCGCCGAGCGTGTGCTCGACGGGGACTTTGCCGTTTAATGGCTAGCGCTGAGGGTGATTACTCGCCCAGCAGGCTCTTGGTGATGGAAGCGGCGGCCTTCTTGCCAGCGCCCATCGCCAGAATGACCGTAGCGGCACCGGTGACGATGTCGCCGCCGGCCCAGATGCGGGGATCGGTGGTCTGGCCGGTCTCCTCGTCGGCAACGATGTAGCCCCACTTGTTGAGCTCCATCTTGCCGCCGATCTTTTTTGCGAAGGGGTTGGCGTTGGTGCCGATAGCCGAGATCGCGACGTCGCAAGGGATCTCCTCGATGGCGCCCTCGATGGGCACCGGGCGACGGCGGCCGGACTCGTCGGGCTCGCCGAGCTCCATCTTCTGGACCTTGACGGCGCACACGGAGCCGTCCTCGCCAGCGACAAACTCGAGCGGGGAGACGAGCGGCAGAACCTCGACGCCCTCGGCCTTGGCATGGTGCAGCTCAGCGCGACGGCAGGGCATCTCGTCCTCGGTACGACGGTAGGCGATGATGGCGTGCTCGGCGCCCAGGCGCTTGGCGGTACGGACGGCGTCCATAGCCACGTTGCCGCCACCAAAGACGACGACGTTCTTGCCGTGCTTGGTGGGGGTGTCGTACTCGGGGAACTTGTTGGCCTTCATCAGGTTCACGCGGGTGAGGTACTCGTTCGCGAAGAAGACGTTAGGCAGATTCTCGCCGGGGACGTTGAGGAACTTGGGCAGGCCAGCGCCGGTCGCCACGTAGATGGCGTCGAAGCCCTGCTCGAACAGCTCCTCGGCCGTGGCCATGTTGCCCACGACGGAGTTGTATTCAAACTTGACGCCCATGTCCTCAAGGCCGTCAATCTCGCGCTTGACGACTGCCTTGGGCAGACGGAACTCGGGGATGCCGTAGACCAGCACGCCGCCGCCGGTGAAGAAAGCCTCAAAGACGGTAACGTCAAAGCCGTTGCGGGCGAGCTCGCCGGCGCAGGTGATGCCGGACGGGCCGGAGCCGACGACGGCGACCTTCTTGCCGTTCTTGGGGGCCATCTTGGGCGTGGAGGCGAGCTCGGGGCGGTCACCCAGGAAGCGCTCGAGCTGGCCGATGGCCACGGGCTCGGACTTCTTACCACGGATGCACTTGCCCTCGCACTGGTTCTCCTGCGGGCAGACACGGCCGCAGATAGCGGGAAGCATGGAGTCCTCGCGGATGGTATCGAGGGCGCCGCCGAAGTCCTTCGCGCGGATCTGCTCGATAAAGCGGGGGATGTTGATGTTGACGGGGCAGCCCTCAACACAGAAAGGCTTCTTGCAGTTGAGGCAGCGCTCGGCCTCGGCCAGCGCCATCTCCTCGGTGAAGCCCTTGTCGACGGGGCGGAAGTCGCAGGCGCGCTCGGCAGCCGGCTCCTCGTTATCGGGGGTGCGGGGCGACTTCATATCGGCAACGAAACGACCGTTAACTAGTGGCATGCGCAGCTCTTTTCCTCATAGGCCTTGAGGGACTCGCCCTCTTCGGAACGGTAAGCGGCCTGGCGGGCACGAAGGTCATCCCAGTCGACCAGGGTGGCATCGAAGTCGGGGCCGTCGACGCAAGCGAACTTGGTCACGCCGCCCACCTCGACGCGGCAGCAGCC
Organism: uncultured Collinsella sp.; assembly: GCA_902496455.1. Taxonomy (GTDB): domain Bacteria; phylum Actinomycetota; class Coriobacteriia; order Coriobacteriales; family Coriobacteriaceae; genus Collinsella. The sequence continues at coordinate 52,049 of CABVAY010000004.1, read as the reverse complement.
GCACATACCGGTGCCGTCAACCATGATGGGGTTGAGGGACGCGGTGATGGGGGTGTCGTATTTCTGGGCGGTGAGGGTCGAGAACTTCATCATCGGAACGGGGCCGACGCAGAAGACCTGGCTCACGGCCTTGTCCTGCAGCAGGCGCTCCAGCGGAGCGGTGACAACGCCCTGCTCGCCGTAGGAGCCGTCGTCAGTGGTGATGTGGATGTGGTCCTCGTCGAGGAGCTCGCGGAACTGGTCCTCCATAAGCAGGAGGTCCTTGGTGCGGGCGCCCATGATGGCGTGCACCTCGTGGCCGGTCTCGACCAGGTGCTTGGCGACCGGGAAGGCAATTGCCAGGCCGACGCCGCCGCCAATGACGGCGCAGGGGCCCTCAGCCATCTCGGTGGGAACGCCCAGCGGGCCCACGACGTCGCGCAGCGACTCGCCGGCCTCGTAGGTGGAAAGCATCTCGGTGGTCTTGCCGATCACCATGAAGATGAACTCGACCCAGCCCTCGTCACCGTTCCAGCCGGCCAGGGTAAACGGGACACGCTCGCCCGTCTCGTTGGCGCGAACCATGAGGAACTGTCCAGCGTGCGCATGCTTGGCGATTGCAGGCGCCTCGATGCGGAACTTGAACACCTTCTCCGAGAACTGCGTCTTCTCCAGGATCTTATACATAGAACCCCTCTCTTGTTAGGGCCGCCGAACCGTGCCTCCACGGAAATGGACGGTAGCCCGAATAAAACCGTACGCGCACAGGCGTTGTGCAGACATACGGTGCAAATTATACCCTCATGGACATGTCACTTACGTGTGTCTTCGGCGGTTGGGAGCAGGGTTTATCCACTTTGGCCTACCAAAGGGGGAGAGGTTTATTTTGGTCGGTTTTATCAGGTAAAACGGCAAAGGGGGCCGGCCTCGGGTTGTGATGAGGCCGGCCCCCTTTGGGGTGCTGTGCATGTATGTCGGCGCGCGGTTGATTGCGATGCCGCAACTGGGGCGTTTCCGCAGGTAAAACCTGCCAAAATAAACCTGTCCCTAAATGATAGGTTTTAGTGCTTGCCGTTGGCGGAAGCGGCGCCGTTGACATGGTCGCGGGCATAAACCACGCCGTGCACGATCGCCAGGCCGGCGGCGTCGGCCGCGCGGGCGCAGGTGTCCTGGAAATCCTCGGCCTCGCGGGCGCGCAGCTGCTTAAGAACGTAGTCGGCGACGGCCATCTTGCCGGGAGGGTTGCCGATGCCGGTGCGGATGCGGCTGAAGTCGCGGCTGCCCATCTTGTCGATGATGGAGCGCAGGCCGTTGTGACCGGCGTGGCCGCCGCCCACCTTAACGCGGACGTCGCCGGCGGGAATATCGAGCTCGTCGTGGATTACGAGCAGCTCCTCGGCCTTGATCTTGTACTCGCGGCAGAGCTTGGAGATGGGGCCACCCGAGGTATTCATATACGACTGCGGCTTGACCAATACAATCTGGCGCTTGCCGCCCTCTTCCTCGGGATCGTTGATGTTGATGAGCGCGACCTCGGCGCCTGCTTGGTTTTTCCAGTACGTGACGCCGGCCTGACGGGCCAGCTCGTCGATTGCTTTGAAACCAGCGTTGTGACGGGTCTCGGCATATTCCTCGCCAGGGTTGCCAAGTCCGGCAACCATGCGAATCTTAAGCGGCTGTGCAGCTGCCATGTTCATCCTTTCGTTGATTTGTTGCCTGCTATGGTGAGCGACCCTGTTGCCGCTGTCAAATGGAGGGTAATTGAGGTTATTTGAGGGCGTTTGGACGGCCGTCGAAATCGAGGTGGACAGTTAGTTCGGATACGTATAAGTTCTGAGAACTCGAATTGCTCGATTCAATGCCGATACGTTGTTTTGGAGCTTTAGTTAGTCCATATGACGCTGTTTTGAAGTCTACCCTGCCTTCAAATCGGGCGAATGGTATAGAGATAACTGCAAAACAGCCTAATTCAATGTGTCCATTTATACGTATTTGAACTAACTGTCCAGCCCTGCTCGACGGTGCACGGGTGATTCGCCGTTTAGACCGGCGCAAGGCCGATTCCGGCCCGCAGGGCGTTGAGCCAAGCGGCCTGACGCTTGCGATAGCCCTTGATACGGTATCGGAATCGGACTCCCGCGAGTCGATGCATCGTTTGGGCGAAGGCTTCGAGTGCAACAAGGTCTTTCATTTGGTCGCGATTGATAACCAGGACGTGGATGCCCATTGCCTTGAGGCCATTATTTCGATTGCCATCGTGGATGCGAGCGTTTTGAAGCTCGTGCCCAATTCCGTTGTATTCGTTGTCGACTCCGGCTGCCGGGCAATATAGGTCACAGATGGCATAGGGGATGCCCGAGGACATGTTGACCGCAAGGGTGTCGAAGTCGATTCGATAGTTGAGTAGCAGGCCTCCCATGGGCAGGCTGCAACATCCGAATCCGCCAAAGCGCATGGGCGCTCCGAGAACGGCAAACATTAGGGATTCGGCTGGGGATGCAGATCCGGGTCGGACGAGCTTGACTGCCGTGCGAAACGAGGTGTATGAGCTACTTTTGGCGAAGCGTGCGACCGCCTCGAGCTCTTCGATGGTCGTGGCGGGCTCGCATTTGTAGTGTGCCTGTTCGTAGCGGGTTTCGTTCTGCTGTTCGGTCGCCGACTGGTCGCCCCGGCAATCGAGGTCGTCCATCGCTTCGTAGTCATCGCCCTTGGGCCAGATGTCGTCATAGGCAATGGGGTATGTTGCCCCGGGAGGAAGGGAGTAGGTTCCGAGCAGCTCCATAAGGAGCATCAAGGTTTTGGCGACTGATTCATTTTTGGAACAAAGCATAGCTGTCATGGCAGGAGACGTTGCGTAGATGTCGGCCTCGACGTGCATAATTGCACCTTCAGGAAGAGGAGTGGAGAGAATATGCTGAAGAAGTCGCTTGTCGGGGCGCCTGTTGTCTTCGTTTGAAACGAGAAGATCGAGCAGTTCGGAATCATCTTCATTCCAGGCGTCGAGCATCGAAAGTGCGCCAAAGTCTATCGCGTCATTGTTGGGAATGCAGCCAGCCAAGGCCTGTGCTTGCTGTTCGCTATCAACGGAGTCCCAGGGTAGGGCAGAGTACGCCCGTCGTGCGCGACGAATTGCGCGGAGGGCGGAGAGATGTGAAATCACGGTCGTCATAGCTATAACGTACTAAGTTGGCGGCAGAATGCGACCGCCATACCGTTCTTTTCGCTCAGCGGGGCGCTGCGCGCCATGAACGGCTGGGTGTTATGAAATCGGTGGAATCGGTTGAGGGGATTGCAGGAAATTGAGCTCTGCCGCGAAGGTTGACGATAGCTACTGGACAGTTAGTTCAGATACGTATAAGACGGCGGGCGTTCGAGGCGTTTCTAAGGGCTTTCGAGGGCGATTTGAGGGTAAATATGCGGCGGTCGTACTCGAAAGCGATGAGCTTTGGGCAGTATGGCGTTCGCCGGGGAGCTCAGAAGGCTCAGAACGGCCTTTGGAGCTTTAAAAAAATACGTATCTGAACTAATTGTCCAGGGAAGGTTGTCGAGGGGTAGAAAAAGGGTCGGAAGCGAGCCTCCGACCCTTTAAAAACACCAAAGATGATGCGCTGCACACTGGATTACAGCGCGAAGTCGCCGCCGACGAGCGTGGAGACGGGCTCCTCGTGGTAAACGGCGGAGATGGCCTGAGCGAACTCCTCAGCGACCGAGATGGTCTTGATCTTGCCGCCCACCTCGACGGGAATGGCGTCGGTGACGAGGCACTCGACGATCGGGGCGTCGTTCAGACGCTCGATGGCCGGACCGGAGAAGATGCCGTGGGTGGCGCATACGTAGATGTCGCCGGCGCCCATAGCCTTGAGCTCCTTGACGTTGGCGCACAGGGTGCCAGCGGTGTCGATCATGTCGTCATTGATGATGCAGGTCTTGCCCTTGATGTCACCGATGATGCCCATGACCTCGGCGGCGTTGTGGCGCGGACGGCCCTTGTGGGCGATGGCCAGGTCGCAGCCGAGCATGTCGGACAGCTTCTTGGCGGCCTTGGCACGACCCACGTCGGGGGAGACGACAACCAGGTTGTCGGTGTCGAAGTGCATGTCGTTGTAGTACTGGCCAAACAGCGGCAGCGCGGACAGGTGGTTAACCGGGATATCAAAGAAGCCCTGGATCTGACCCTGGTGCAGGTCGAGGGTAATGATGCGGTTGACGCCGGCGCGCTCGAGCAGGTTGGCGACGAGGCGGGCGGTGATGGGCTCGCGCGGGCCGGCCTTGCGGTCCTGGCGGGCATAGCCGTAGTGGGTGATAACGGCGGTGATGGAGCGGGCGGATGCGCGCTTGGCAGCGTCGGTGGCGATGAGCAGCTCCATGAGCATGTCGTTGACGTTGCCGCCGGCCACGGACTGAATCAGGAAGACGTCGGCGCCGCGGACGGTCTCGTCGTAGCGGGCGTAAATCTCACCATTGGCGAACTGCTTTAGCGTAAGGCCCGAAAGCTCGACCCCAAGGTACTCAGCGATCTTCTGAGCGAGGGGACGGTTGGAGGAACCGGAATACACGCGGATGGACTTGCGCATATTCTCCGACTTCTCGGGATCATTAATCGGCATTACCCTTCTCCTTTATATCGAATGCCATATAGATGCCTTGTTGCATTGTAACCGCGCGGCGGGGTTTATCGAGTCTTGATAACGTCTTTACCGTCAACGGACACGAACCGACCACTCATCCTGTCGCGCAGGTCACGATAGAAAAAAGGAGCCGCCCCCCATGGGAACAGCTCCTTAGATGCTTGGTAAAACGTTATACCTCGTCGTCCTCGTGCAGACGGCGGCGATAATCGGCGGCCCAGCCCTCAATATTTACCTGGCGGGCACGACCCAGGCCAAGTGCGTCTGCCGGGACCGGCTCGGTGATGACGGAGCCGGCGGCCACGAGCGCGCCGTCGCCAATCTGGGCGGGCGCGACCATCATGGTGTCGGAGCCGATGAAGGCATCCTTGCCGATGACGGTCTTGTGCTTGTGTACGCCATCGTAGTTGCAGGTGATGGAGCCCGCGCCCACGTTGACGCCGGAGCCCATGGTGGTATCGCCGATGTAGGACAGGTGCGGCACCTTGGAGCCCTCGCCGATCGTGGACTTCTTGATCTCCACGTGCGTGCCGGCCTTGGAACCGTCGAGCATGTGGGTGCCCGGGCGCAGGTAGGCGCGCGGGCCGCAGTCGACGCCGTTCTCGATGACGGCCTCGATGGCGATGGTTTCATCGATGGTGCAGCCGCTGCCGACGGTGGTGTCGGTGAGGCGGCTGTTGGGGCCGAGCTGGCACTCCTCGCCCACGGTGACGTGGCCGATCAGGTGCGTCTGCGGCCACACGACGGTGTCGCGGCCGATGACGGCATCGGGGCCGATCCAGGCCTGCGTGGGGTCGATGAACGTGACGCCCTCGGCCATCCAGTGCTCGTTGATGCGGTCGCGCGCGATAGCGGTGAGCTGCGCGAGCTGGATACGGCTGTTGACGCCCAAGCCATCGCGGTAGTCATCGCAGTGGAAGATGGAGACAGCCTGGCCGTGGCTTTTGAGAATCTCGAGCATGTCGGGCAGGTAGTACTCGGATTGCGCGTTGTCGTTGCCGATCTCGTCAATGTGCGCGGCGAGCTGCGCGCCGTCGAAGGCGTAGCAGCCGGCGTTGCACTCGAGTAGCGTGGCGGCCTGCTCGGGCGTGCAGTCCTTCTGCTCGATGATGCGCTCGATCTGGCCGTCGGCGCCCAGTTTGATGCGGCCGTAGCCAAAGGGGTCGGGCGGGGTCATGGTCATGACGGTGCAGGCGAGCTCGCCGGTGGCGACGGTCTGCGCGAACTTGGCGACGGTGTCGGCGGTGATGAGCGGCAAGTCGCCGTTGAGCACGACGACGGGGCCTTGCGTGATGCCGCAGGCCTCGAGCGCGACCTTTACGGCGTGGCCGGTGCCCAGGCGCTCGGTCTGCTCGACGCACTCGACCTTGGTGGCGCTGTTGGCGTAGGCGCCGTCGATCAGGGCGCGCATCTCGTCGGCGTGGCTGCCGATGACGACCACGACGCGGCTGCAGCCGGCCTTGATGGTGGCGTCGACGATCCACTGAACCATGGGCTTGCCCAGGATCTTGTGCGAAACCTTGCAGTGGTTCGACTTCATGCGGGTGCCCTCGCCGGCGGCGAGGATAATTGCGGTTGTGTCCATGTGATCTCCTGTTACGTTATAGAGACGTGTGCTTGGAAACGATACACGGCGCAATATGATACCGCAGGCATATGATGAGCGCGTAACGATTGGATTGCGGCGGTTGAGGCTTGCGCCGCCGGCGTGGCGTTTGCGCTGGCCGTGCATGGCGGCGGTGCTGCGGAGCTGTCGTTTGAGCGAGGGGACGGGGGTGCCCGTGGACAACATACGAGAGGAGTTTGGCGGCGAGCCCGTCGTGGCATTCTCGATGTCGCATCCGGCTGTGCCGGCACTCTATATAGTGCTGACGCTGGGGCTCACCATGTTCTCGATGCAACCGGTGCTGATCGCGCTGTCGCTTGCGGGCGGGCTGGCGTATGGATTTGCGACGCGTGGGGCTGCCCGCACGCTGGGCGCACTTCGCTGGCAGCTGCCGGTGATTTTGATTATCGCGCTGGTCAATCCACTGTTTAGTGCCTCGGGCTCGACGGAGCTGTTCCGTATTGGCATGCGCGCGGTGTATCTGGAGAGCATGGTATACGGCCTGTGCATGGGCGGGCTGTTTGTGGCGAGCGTGCTGTGGTTTGAGGCCGCGGCGTCGATGCTCGAATACGACAAGGTACTCGCGCTGCTGGGTAACGCCGCGCCGGTGATCGCGCTCATGATTTCGATGTGCATGCGGCTTATTCCACAGTTTTTGCGCCGCGGCCGCACGGTGCTGGCGGTGCAAGATGCGATTGATGTGCCGGGCCGCGCGCCGGCCGACCCCGTGCGCTCGCGCCTGCGGGCATCGAGTGTGTTGATGGGCTGGGGCATGGAAGATTCGCTGGAGCGCGCGGACGCGATGCGCTCGCGCGGGTGGGGTGCCGCGACGCGTCGTACGACGTATGCGCGGTATCGACTGGGGCGCAGCGACGTTGCCGCGCTGGTTGGGCTTGCGCTGTTTGGCGTGGCCACGGTGGCAGTGGCGTGGACCGCGACGACGCAGTATTCGTTTTATCCGCAGCTCTCGGTGCCGGCGCCGTGGCCGGGTTATGTCGTGTACGCTGCCTGGATGGTGCTGCCTTGCACGTTGCACGCGATTGATGAGAAGAGGTTTGGCTGATGGCTCGGTTTGATAGGAGCTCGGCGGCGGGTGTGGCATATGGCTCGGCCGCGCCGGCGATTGAGGCGCAGGGCCTTAGTTTTGCCTATCCCGGGGCCGAGGCACCGGTGCTCGAGGGGCTTGATTGGCGTGTTTTCCAAGGTGCGTTTGCACTGCTTGTTGGCGGTACCGGTTCGGGCAAGTCGACGCTGCTGTCGCTGCTCAAGCCCGAGATCGCTCCAGCGGGCGAGCGCACTGGCGAACTGAGCGTGCTGGGCGAGAGCGTTGCCGACATGGACGTACGGGCATCGGCGGAGCGCGTGGGCTATGTGTTCCAGGATCCCGAGAACCAGATCGTGTGCGAAACCGTGTGGCACGAGATGGCGTTTGGCCTGGAAAACTTGGGGCTAGCACGTGATGAGATGCGCCGTCGCGTAGCTGAGACCAGCTATTTCTTTGGGCTGGAAGATTGGCTTCACCGCGATACTGACACGCTTTCGGGTGGTCGCAAACAGTTGCTGTCGTTGGCGGCCGTTCTGGCGTTGCGCCCGCGCGTGCTGCTGCTCGACGAGCCCACGTCTCAGCTTGATCCGGTTGCGGAGAAGAATTTCCTGCACGCGCTGTTTCGTGTGAATCGCGAGCTGGGCTGCACGGTTGTTGTGGCGACGCATCAGCCGCGGCCGATGCTCGAGTATGCGACGTGTACGTACCGGATTGAGGGCGGTCGCGTGCGCGAGGTGGCGGATATGTCTTCTTTGGGACGCCGAGAATCGCTGTTTTCCGATGACATGTTGGGGTGGGGTGCCATCCGATGTGCAAAAAACGGAGTATTCAGCAGGCGTGAGGACAATTTGGGTTCTCTGGAGCCGCCCGGGGACGTATCGAGCGCGAAAAAAAGTTCGGAATTGGACAAATCGTCCGAATTTGTGGCGCAAACGTCGCTCGAGAACGGCTCGGAAGCCTTCTCGCGCACGGATGGAAGCAGAATACTCCAAAAAATGCACGGCGGGTCGGCTACCACCCTGTCGGAAGGCTGGTTTCGCTACGATCGAGCGTCCGGCTGGGTGTTGCGTGGGCTCGATGCGTCGTTTTCGGCCGGTGCGGTGCATGCGGTTGTTGGCGGTAACGGCTGCGGCAAGTCGACGATGCTCTCGGTGCTGGCGAAGACCGCCAAGCTGCAGCGCGGCCGCATGGTGCGCGGAGCGGCCTCGGCGGCGCTGCTGCCTCAGAATCCCAAAGCATTGCTGGTTGCCGAGACGGTTCGCGATGAGCTGATGGAATGGGCCTCGACCTGCGGATATGACGAGAACTTGGCGCGGGAGCGTGCGGCGAGCTTGGGGTTGTCGGGTCTGGATGGACGCCATCCGTACGATCTTTCGGGCGGGCAGCGTCAACTGCTTGCATTGGCAAAACTGCTGCTAATCGGCCCCGAACTGCTATTGCTCGATGAGCCCACCAAGGGTCTAGACCTGTTCAGCCGCCGCATCATCGCCCGCGCCCTGCGTGACCATGCGAAGGCTGGCGGCACCGTCATCATGGCTACGCACGATTTGGACTTTGCCGAGCAGGTAGCCGACGACGTCGTCATGATGTTTGACGGCGAGATTGCCTGCATGGAGCCGCCGGCCGACTTCTTTGCCGATAACGTGTTTTATAGGGCGTGATGGGATGACGGATTATCGCGTCGCGCGCTTGCTTGCAAAACTGGAGGTCCCGCTGTTGTTGGCGGTGCCGGCGGTGATGGCTGCCGCGTTGCTGTCGGGTGTTGAGCAGGCAGCATTGGCCATGCTGGTTGTGGTGGCGCTGGTGCTCGCGCTGTTCTTTGCGGGTTACGAGGCATCTCGTCCGGGTTTGCGCCAGATTATGCCCACGCTGGTTCTGGCAGCATTGGCCGCGGCGGGGCGCATCTTGTTTGGCCCCATTCCCGACTTTAAACCCGTGAGTGCCATCGCCATTATCGCGGGGGCGACGCTTGGTCGCCGCAATGGTTTTATGGTCGGTGCGTTGGCGGCGCTGACCAGCAATTTCTTTTTTGGGCAGGGCATGTGGACGCCGTGGCAGATGTATGCCTGGGGGCTCGTGGGATACGTTGGCGGTGCGCTGGCGCATGCCGGCGCTTTTGATCGCGCCGATGGCACCGTGCGTATGCCGGCGCTGCTGACCTACGGCTTTGCTTCGGGTTTGCTGTACGGCGTTGTGATCAACGCCTACGACATTATCGGTTTTGTTCAACCGCTCACGTGGGCGGGTGCCATGGCACGTCTTGCCACGGCAGTGCCGTTCGATATCACACACGGCCTCGCGACCTGCGTGTTCTTGGCTGCCTTGTACAAGCCTTGGTGCCGTCGCATTAACCGTGTCGTCGTGAAATACGGGCTGTAAGGCATTTCGCGTTCCCTCACGAACTTGCGGTGGAATGGTTCTCGTTTTTGGCTATTTGCTGCCCAAACAGGAACTATTCCACCGCACCTTATAGGGGGAGAGGGGTCACATGATCTGTTTTCCTCTGTCCCCTAGAGGAATTACTTGGGGCTAGAGCTCTAGCGTGAGGGTGACGGGGCAGTGGTCGCTGCCAAAGATGTCGCCGCGGATGCCGGTGTCGCGAACGTTGGCGGCGATCGAATCGCTTACCAGAAAGTAATCGATGCGCCAGCCGGCGTTGTTCTTGCGGGCATTAAAGCGATAGCTCCACCAGCTGTAGACGCCCTCGACGTCGGGGTTTGCCGTGCGCCAGGTATCGGTAAAGCCGGCGTTGAGCAGCTCGGTAAACTTGCCGCGTTCCTCGTCCGAAAAGCCTGCGTTGCCGCGGTTGGACTTGGGGTTCTTAAGGTCGATCTCCTCATGCGCCACGTTAAAGTCGCCGCAGGTTACGACGGGTTTGCCGGTCTCGCGCTCGAGCGCGTTCAAAAAGCCGCGGTAGGCATCGTCCCAGGCCATACGCACGTCGATGCGCGCGAGCTCATTTTGTGCGTTGGGCGTGTAGACATCCACAAACCAGAATTTGTCGAACTCGAGCGCGCAGACGCGGCCCTCGGTTGCGGCTTGGGCGACGAGCACGGCCGCCTCGCCTTCGCCGGCGTAGGGCAGCAGCGCATCGGCGCGCAGTACGCGCAGCGGCTCCTGGCGGCTAAAGACCGCGGTGCCCGAATAGCCTTTACGCTCGGCGTAGCTCCAGGTTTGGTGATAGCCGGGCAGGTCAATATCGACCTGGCCTTCTTGCAACTTGGTCTCTTGCAGCGCCAGGATATCGACGTCGAGTTCTTGCGCGATCTGGATAAAGCTCGGGTCCTTTTTGAGCACGGCGCGCAGGCCGTTGACGTTCCACGAGGCGAAAGTGTAAGTCTGAGGCATGGTGTCCTTTCGGCGGGGTTGGCAGGCTTAAGATTAGCGCAACAGGGGCGGGGTGGGATCCGCGCATGCTGACTTAAAGGCCGCATGCTGGGACGTCGCTCAACGCTGCCCGACTAACAAGGACGGAGGACTCATATGACGCAGGCAATATCGGACCCCAGGCAGGCCTCCGCCGCGCTGGCGGATCTGTTTGACACCCACAAGCGCGTGGTCTTCTTTGGCGGCGCTGGTGTTTCTACGGCAAGTGGCATTCCCGATTTCCGCAGCGTGGACGGCCTGTATCACCAGCAGTTTGCCTATCCGCCCGAGACCATGCTGTCGCATAGCTTTTACGAGGCGCATCCGGCGGAGTTCTTCGACTTTTACCGCACCAAGATGATCGCGCTTAACGCTAAACCCAACCGCTGCCACACCAAGCTGGCCGAGCTGGAGCGCGCCGGTAAGCTTGATGCCGTGGTGACGCAAAATATCGACGGCCTGCATCAGATGGCCGGCTCACAGCGAGTGTTTGAGCTGCACGGATCGGTCCATCGCAACATTTGCCAGTCGTGCGGCGCGGTCTATAGCGCCGAGTGGATTTGCTCGCGCGAGCACGAGGATGCCGCGGGCGTGCCTGCGTGCCCCGCGTGCGGTGGCCGCATCAAGCCCGATGTAGTGCTCTACGAAGAGCCGCTCGACGAGCATGTGTTGACCGGTGCCGTTGCCGCCATCGCCGCGGCCGATGCCCTCATTGTGGGCGGGACCTCGCTCGTGGTGTATCCGGCGGCAGGCCTTACGCGATACTTTACCGGCGATACGCTGGCTATTTGCAATCTTGCTCCTACCGATCAGGATGCAAATGCCGACCTGCTGATTTCTTGCGACATCGCGGCCGCGTTTGCGTTCTAGCCCGCGCGCGCGGATACAATAGAAAGACTGAGTGCAAAGCGACCCCGCCGCCAGCTCCCCAAGCTCGGCGGCGTGGGCATTTTAGGAGGATGTTCATGGCGAACGACAGCAAGACATGGCGGTGCGGAAAGTATGAGCTCAGCTTTGACCGTCCGCGCATCATGGGCGTCCTCAACGTGACGCCCGATTCGTTTAGCGATGGCGGGGAGCACTTCGACCCCGATGCCGCCATCGAGTACGGCCTGGCGATGCTCGACGCCGGCGCCGACATCATCGACGTGGGCGGCGAGTCCACACGCCCTGGTTTTACCCCGGTCAACCCCGACGAGGAGGCTCGCCGCGTGCTGCCCGTGGTGCGCGCACTGGCCAAGGAGGGCGCCATCGTCTCGATCGACACGCGTCATGTGGCGGTTGCCAAGGCGGCCGTGCGCTGCGGCGCCTCGATCGTCAACGACGTGACGGGCTTCACCGATCCCAAGATGGTCGAGTTTGTTAAGACGAGTACCTGCGGCGTCATCGTGATGCATGCCGGCGAGGTCGCCGCGCCCACCCGCACGCACGCAACGGTGCAGCTCGATACCTCGGCAGCGGCGTTTGTTGCCGAGAAGGCGCGCGAGGCGGCTGCCGAGGCCGCGCGTGAGGCCGAGAAGCCGGCTCGCCGCCGTCGCGGCAAGCTGCTGGGCGATCCTAAGCCGGAGGCCAAGCTTCCGGGCGGCGTGGTGCAGCCCTCGTTGCCGTTTGGCGAACCGGAGCCCACGTCCGAGCCTGCAACCGAGCTGGGGCAGGAGACGCCGGCCGCCGAGCAGGCTGCTGCCGCCGAGACCGTCGCGCCCGCGCCCGAGGCCGCGCCCGCAGCCACCGAGGTCGCATCGGAGTCCAATGACCACCTGGCAGCCATGATGCGCCGCAGCGCCCGCCGCGAGGAAGCCTACGTGCCCACCTCGCAGCTCCGCCGCTTCACCCTGCCCGATTCGGCGCCCATCATGCGCCGCGTTATGGGCTTTCTGTCCGACCAGGCCCGCACACTCATCCATGCCGGCGTGTCGCGCGACCGCATCTGCATCGATCCTGGCCCGGGCTTTGGTAAGTCGGCTAACGAGGGCATCGTCATCCAGCGCGAGACTGCCAAGATGGCGTCACTGGGCTATCCGCTCATGTGCGCCGTGTCGCGCAAGCGTTTTGTGGGCGCTATCTCGGGCGTGACCGAGGCCGCCGCGCGCGATGCCGCCACGTTTGGCGTGTGCCTGGGCGCCATCCAGGCCGGTGCCAACATCGTGCGCGTGCACGACGCCGCGGGTTTTGCGCAGTTCCTGAACGGCTACTGGGCGGTTGCCAAGCCGCAGCCGCGCCGCGCGTTTGTGGCCGTGGGCTCCAACCTGGGGCATCGCTGCGACAACATCCGCGCCGCACGTGAGATGATCGCCGAGATTCCACTTACCTGCGTGTCTAACTCCTCCAAGATTTACGAGAGCGAGCCGGCCTACGAGACGCGCCAGGACGCGTTTGCCAACGCCGTCATCGAGATCAAGACCGAGCTGGCGCCGCTGGTGCTGCTCGATGAACTCATGAAGATCGAGGCCGAGCTGGGGCGCGACCGCTCCAAAAAGGCCAAGACCAACGGTCCGCGCACCATCGACCTGGACCTGCTGTGGATGGACGGCGAGACCCACGGCGGCAAAAAGCTGCGCCTGCCGCATCCGCTGATCGGCGAGCGCGATTTTGTGCTGGTGCCGCTCGAGGACTTGATGCACGACCCGGCGCGGTTCTTCCGCTACAACGGCGTCGAGGTCAAGGAGCCCGAGGACCGCGTGGGCCATATCGTGGGCGAATTGGGGCGTATGTAGATGATCGAGATGAACGCTGTTGCCGCCGGTACCGAGCTTGACGCCGCGCGCGACGCGGGCCGCGAGGGTGTGTCCGCGGGCTGGTGCGCTTGGAGCGCGGGCAACGCTTCGCTGGCGTTTTCGCTGGTCGTGCGTCCGGATGTGAATATGCACGCCTTCCATGGCCTGCCGTTTGTGGCCGCGATGGGTATGATGGACGCGCTCGTGGGCACGGCTTCGACGCCGGGGTTGGGCCTTGCCGGTAAGGTGGGTATCCAGTGGCCGAGCGATATCGTGTGCGGAACGCCTGCGTTTGAGACGTCGCTCGCGCGTGTTACCGTGAACGGTGGTGCCGGTGCTGCGGGCATGTTCGGTGCCGTGACGGTGGATATTGAGCGTTCGGCGTTGAGCGAGCTTGGTGTGGACGTGGCTGACGAAGCGCTGGTCGAGGCGCTGGCCGCCGCCGTGCTGGCCCGCGTGGACGCCTGGGCGGTTGTTGCCAACACGCCGCAAGGCGCCGCAGGGCCGCTGGCTCCCGTGCTGGGCGAGTACTTCGACATGGTGCCGCTGCTGGGCCGCCAAGTTGCGGCGGTGTCGCCCAACGGCCTGCCGCTTGCGGTCGGTGTGTTTGCAGGCCTGGACATCTGGGGCCGCGCGACCATTAAGACCGATGCCGGCGAGCAGGAGTTTCCGCCCGAGGCCGTACGAATTCGCGGGCTGTAGCGCGGGGCGTTCGCGCCCAAAGATAGACATGACAACAAGACCCTCCTCGGCCTGTGCCGGGGAGGGTTTCGCCTATCTGGGAATGGGTTGCCAGCGCCCTATTCCTCAAAACTGAAAAATTTTCGTTTTTGAGGAATAGGATTAAGGCGGCTCGGTCTTTCGCGAGGTATATTCGCTATAGAGCCTATTCCTCAAAACTGAAAATTTTTCAATTTTGAGGAATAGCGATAAAAGACCGCGAGGAGGCCCCAATGAAACTCATCAATAGAACGTCATATATGGACACGTTGACGAGCCTTATTGGCGTGCCGGACATCAAGGTCATCACGGGCATCCGTCGTAGCGGTAAATCAAAATTGCTCGAGGCCCTCCGCGATTACGTGGAGGCAAATCTGTCCAATTCGAATGTCATCCATATCAACTACAACCTCGATGAGTTCGAGAATCTGCTCGAGTATCACGCGCTGCTCGCCTATGTAAAAGAGCATCGAGTGTCCGGCAAACAAAACTTTCTGCTTATCGATGAAGTTCAGATGTGCGACGGTTTTGAGCGTGCGATCAACAGCCTCCACGCATCCGAGCGGTACGACATATTCATTACCGGATCGAATGCCTTTTTGCTGTCGAGCGATCTGTCGACGCTCTTTACGGGGCGTACGTTTGAGATCGAGGTTTTCCCATTCTCGTTTGAGGAGTATCGACTCTATGGCGACGAGGGCGAGGTCGACCGCGACTTCGATGAGTACGCGAGAACCGGCGGTATGTCCGGCTCCTACCCTTATCCACTGCAGGAGCAGCGTTATCAATATCTCTCCAATGTCTTCAAAACGCTCATCGTGAGAGATATCGTGCAGCGGCATAACGTGAGAAACGAATCGGCGCTGCTGCGCATTGCCGATTACATGATGGACAACGTATCCAACATAACGTCGGCACGTAACATTACGGATATTTTGAACGCGGATGGGCTAAAGATAACGAACAAGACGGTCGGCACGTACATGGGGTACCTGTGCGATGCGTTTGCCTTCTATAAAGTTCGTCGGTACGACATCCGCGGCAAAAAATACCTTAAGAGCGGCGAGAAGTATTACCTGGCAGACCACGCGTTCAAATACGCGCTGCTCGGTACACGTGATATGGATTGGGGACGCGTATACGAGAACATGGTGGCAATCGAGCTGCTGCGCCGCGGATACGAGGTATACGTCGGCGTGCTCTATAAAAAGGAAATAGACTTTGTAGCAATCAAGCGAAGCGAGAAGCTCTACATTCAGGTGAGCGACGACATCAGCTCGGATAAGACATTTGAACGCGAGATTTCACCACTGCTGAGCATTGGCGACGCGTACCCCAAGATGATTCTCGCCCGCACGCATCACGAGGCCACGGACCGCAATGGGGTGCAGATCGTGGACCTGGCGAGGTGGCTGTGCGACGAGGCCTAGCAGAAAGCCCTATTCCTCAAAACTGAAAATCTTTCGATTTTGAGGAATAGGGCCGATGCGTTGCCTAGTTCGCCGCTCGCGTTCGTGCTCGACTTAAGCCCCTGTCCTATCCCAGCTCCTGCATGCGGCGGTAGATTTCGCAGATACCCTTGATGGTGAGCTGTCCGTCGACCACGTCGAAGGCATCGGTCGAATCGGCGACGATGCTGGCGAGACCGCCCGTGGCGATAACGGTGGCATCCTCGCGGCCCAGCTCGCGCTTCATGCGCGCGACCAGGCCCTCAGCCATGGCGGCGGCGCCCGTTACGGCGCCGACCTTGATGCACTCCTCGGTATCGCGGCCGATGGCGTGCTCGGGCGCCTCGAGCGGCACGCTGGCGAGCTTGGCGGCACGGGCGGCAAGCGCGTCCATGGAGATGCGAATGCCCGGCGCGATCGCTCCGCCAATGTAATAACCGTCCTCATCGATGACGTCGATATTGGTCGCGGTGCCAAAGTCCACCACGATCGCCGGCGCGCCATAGAAGGTCTCGGCAGCGACGGCGTTGGCGATGCGGTCGGCACCAACGGCCTGGGGGCGCGCCGCCCGCAGCTTGGTTACGGCGGCCGTCTGCGGCCCGATGACGATGGCGTCCGCGGCAATGCGGTCGGCCACGGCGTGCCACTCGCGCGAGAGCTGCGGCACCACGCCCGCAAAGGCGATCGCGTCGACCGCATCGAGCGAAAGGCCGTACATCTTAAAGAAACCCATCAGGCGCACATGGATCTCGTCGGCGGTATAGGAGCGGTCGGTGGGCATGCGCCACGACTGCACCAGCTCGTCTCCATCAAACAGGCCCATGGCCGTCTGCGTGTTTCCCATATCGATAGCGAGCAGCATGTCTACTCCCGGTGTCGGCATAAAAGGACGCGCACCATTGTATACGTGCCGTCGACGGCGCTCGGCTGCGATACGTTTACGGTGATAGGGGCTGAGGGGTTTAAATATGAAGGAATTATGCTCTACGAGATTTTCCTTGCCGTTTACCGAACTCCCGCGTAATATTCTTTCTTGCGCACATGAGGCGCCCAGACATTGCGGGGTGGAGCAGTCTGGTAGCTCGCCGGGCTCATAACCCGGAGGTCGTAGGTTCAAATCCTGCCCCCGCGACCAAGAACTTGCAGCTCGTCGGCCTAGCCGGCGAGCTTTTTTGTTATTTCGGGACCGTGTTTTCGGTCCAATTCTCGGCCTCTCAATCAAAGATCTCGATCTGTAACATCTAGACCCGATTTGGGCGGCTAGGTGTTACAGGTTGAGATATACCGGTGGGTTGGGTCGTGTTTGTCTAAATCTGTAACACGAGGGACGGATTTTGCCGAGTTGTTGTTATAGATTGAGATTTTCTAGCAGGTGGGTTTGGTTTGTCTCGATCTGTAACAGGTAGGGGTCAAAAGTGGGTCTAGCTGTTACAGATTGAGATTGTTGAGGTTGGGTCGAGGGGAATATCTCGATCTGTAACAGTAAGACCCAGTTCTGCCGCGTAACTGTGTAACTGTTACAGATTGAGATAAACCGACGGGCCGCCCCGCCCATCCCCATCCACCTGCCGCTACCTGCTGTCCGCCGATTTCCGTTGCGCCGCTGTACCCCTATGCCATATCCTCTAGACAACTACGCGGCAACATCGCCGCCGCGCCTACAAGAGAGGAATGTCCATGACCGCACCTGCATCTAAGCTGCTCCAGCCCATTACGGTTGGCCCCCTTGAGCTCAAGAACCGCATTATGTTTCCGCCGCTGACCACCGGCTACGAGGAGCGTGACGGTTCCATCGGCGAGCGCAGCCTGGCTTTTTACGAGCGCTTGGCCCGTGGCGGCGTGAGCTACATCGTCATCGGCGACGTCGCTCCCGTCATGACCGCAAGCCCCACGCCCAAGCTGGCAACCGACGCCCAGATCCCCACGTTTAAGGCGCTGGCCGACGCCGTCCACAAGCACGGCGCCAAGGTCGCGCTGCAGCTGTTCCACCCCGAGTACGATGTGCCCGGTGTCGGCCGCATGGTCATGGGATCCATGGCCGCCGCCAAGGCCGCGCAGGAGGCCAAGGCCGCCGGCGACGAGGAGACCTTTGCCGCCAAGATGGCCGAGTCCAACGAGATCCGCAACCAGGCCTACGCCAAGCTGCATCACGACATGCAGCACTTTGTGAACGAGGCGAGCGTAGAGCAGCTCACCCAGATCAAGGAGGCCATCGCTGCCTCGGCCGCTCGCGCACAGCAGGCCGGGATCGACGCTATCGAGGTCCACGGCGACCGCCTGGTGGGTTCGCTGTGCTCGGCCATCCTCAACCAGCGCACCGACGAGTACGGTGGTTCGTTCGAGAACCGCGTTCGCTACGCGCTGGAGGTCGTCGCCGCCATTAAGGAGGCCGCGCCGCAGCTGATGGTGGAGTACAAGCTCCCCGTGATCATGGAGAACCCCGACGGCACGCCGCGCGGCAAGGGTGGCCTGCAGCCCGACGAGGCCTGCGAGTTCGCCAAGCTGCTCGAGGGTGCGGGCATCGATATGATTCAGGTCGCACAGGCCAACCACACCGGCAACATGGGCGACACCATTCCGCCCATGGGTGCCATGCCCTACAACTGGACGCTGCCCGTGGCCGAGCGCGTCAAGGCCCTGGTCTCCGTGCCGGTGGCAACCGTGGGCCGCGTGGTTTCGGTCGAGGCCGGCGAGAAGATTCTGGAAGACGGCGCCGCCGACATCATCGCCTATGGCCGCTCGCTCATGTGCGACCCCGACATTGCGCTGAAGGCCGCCACGGGTGAGCCCATCCGCGAGTGCCTCAACTGCAACAAGGGCTGCGTCGATGCGATTCAAAACCGCAAGTACATCTCGTGCGTGCTCAATGCCGAGAACGGCGATGAGGCAACCATCGCCATTAAGCCGGGCGAGGGCGACAAGAAGATCGCCGTGGTGGGCGGCGGCATCGC
Source organism: uncultured Collinsella sp. (assembly GCA_902496455.1). Lineage (GTDB taxonomy): Bacteria > Actinomycetota > Coriobacteriia > Coriobacteriales > Coriobacteriaceae > Collinsella. The sequence continues at coordinate 33,592 of CABVAY010000004.1, read as the reverse complement.
CGGTCTGGAGGCCGCGCGCGTGGCGGCCAAGCGCGGCTACGACGTGACCGTCTACGAGGCGAGCGATCATCTGGGCGGCCAGATTGTGCTGGCGGCCGCGCCTCCGCGCAAGGACGAGATCATGCGCTCGGTCGAGTACTACGAGAAGATTCTGCCCGGCCTGGGCGTGAAGGTCGAGCTCAACCATGCCGCTACCGCTGAGGACCTCAACGCCGCCGACGCTGCGATTGTGGCCGTGGGCGCACACGACGTGGTCATCCCCGTTCCGGGTGCCGATTCGGAGAAGGTCGTCTCGAGCTGGGACGTGCTGGCCGGCAAGGTGGAGCTCAGCGGCCGCGTCGCCGTCATTGGCGGCGGCCTGGTGGGCACCGAGACTGCCGAGTACCTGCTGCAGCACGGCTGCGAGGTGGCGATCGTGGAGATGCTCGACAAGATTGCCGCGGGCGAGTCCGAGACCATTCTGCCGCTGATCATGAGCGACTTTGCCGAGCACAACGTGGAACAGCATGTTAAGACCCGCCTGACCGCCATTACCGACGAGGGCGTGGAGGCTGTTCGCACCACCGAGGACGGCGCCGAGGAGCCGGTGAAGATCGCCTGCGATTACGTGGTGATGGCCGTGGGCTCCAAGGCCAACGCGTTTGACCTGGATGGCGTGACGGTGCCCGTGACCTGCGTGGGCGACTGCTCGGGTGAGCGCACCGCCGACATTGCGAGCGCCATTCGCACGGCGTATCACGCGGCCAACGAGCTGTAGTTGAACATCGCGGCCAGGCGGGACGGTAGCACGGATCCGCCTCGCCCGGCTGTGTCCCGTCGGGTGTCAACCGGTGCGGGGCCTGCAAGCGCAGCAGGTCCCGCCCTTTTTGTTTTGCTCCGGTGGATGGCAATGCGCGGTAATCATGAGGAGTGAGGACGTCTACTGCCTTGCAGATCACTCAAAAATATTGGGGGAGGGGTTAATAACTATATCCTCTATACCAAAGGACATAAAGAGATGCCAATTTTGTTGACAAGCGAATGACGATTAGCTGCGAGTCAGCTACCAGCGTAAATAATCGATAAAGAAATGTCGTAATTTGGTGCCAAATGCCCAGATAACGCCGCGTCTATTTTAATTAACTGCTTTGAGCAAACAGTAAAATGCTACTATCTAACTTGCACGTAAGAAAGCAGATTAACGGCTAAGGCTAAGAAGTGGCAGGTATGTCGGAAGCAACTAGGACTCGCACGCATGCGCCCGAGGTTAGGCAGCGCGCCGTCGAGATCCTCCAAGAGGGGGTCGGTCATCGCGCTCTCGCCGCGGAGCTTGGCATTCCCCAGGCCACGGCTCGTCAGTGGGCCCGCGCGTATGCCGTGGGCGGTGCCGACGCCGTTCTCAATGCCGGTTCGCATCATCACACCTATTCGTACGACGTAAAGCTCGCTGTGGTTAAGGACCGTCTGGAAAACGGCTTGACGGTTCGCGAGGCCATGATCAGCACAAGATTCCCAGCGAGTCTTCGGTCAAGGCTTGGTGCCGTCAGTACCGCGAGAGCGGTGAGTCCGCACTGGTCGATAAGCCGCGCGGTCGCAAGCCGCGCGTTAAAAAGGCGGAATAGCAAACGGGATGGTGCGCCCACAGGGGCGCATTTTTCTTGCCGCCTCTCTGCTCCAAAGCGGACGTGCCCTTACTCCGTACGCCTAAAACTCCCCAGTTGACCGAAAACCCGCTGCCGTTACTCATCAATTGAGCTATAACGTTAAACAATTGCAGCGTTTTTGCATGGGGGAGTGATGGTATGACGCTACTGTATTTCCTTACCCTGTTTCCGCTGGTACCGGCGCTGGGCATGCTGTTCGCGCGCGGCGACCGCGCCCGCGATGCGGTGGGGCTCATAGGTTCCGGCATTATTATGGCGGTGACAGTTGTAGTCGCCGTCATGTTTTTTGGCATGGGTCCGCAGAGCTTTGAGGTTGCCTCCGGCACCTCGCATGTGCTCTCGATCATCAGCTCCGTCATCGACGTCATCCTGTGCGCCGTAATCCTGTACAACGCGTACAAATATAGGAACGCGCTCACCACGGTGCTCGGCATAGTCCAGCTGGTGGGCTCGCTCGCCTTTGCAGCCATGACGTTGCCCGCGGCCGAAGCCGTCACGGCAACGCCGCTCTACCTGGACTACATGAGCGTGATCATGGTGCTCGCCGTCGGCATCGTCGGCAGCCTAATTTGCGTGTATGCCTTGGGTTATATGAAGGACTTCCAGGCCCATGACGAGCACGAGGCCGCGCTGCGCGGGCAGACCGCGCCCGACCGTCGCCCGCAGTTCCTGGCGCTCATGTTCCTGTTCCTCTCGGCCATGTTCGTTATCGTGACGAGCGACAACCTTGAGTGGCTGTTCTGCGGCTGGGAAATCACCACCGTGTGCTCGTTCCTTATGATTGGCTACACGCGCACGCCCGAGGCCATTAAAAACGCCTTTACCCAGATCATCCTCAACATGCTGGGCGGCATCGCGTTTTTGGCCGGACTCATGTACCTGCACGTGAACGGCATGCCGCTGACCATCTCGGGCATGATCGAGCTTTCCGGCGCCGGAACCGCGCAGTCCGCGCTGCTGGTGATGCCGGTCATCCTGTTGTCGCTCGCCGCGCTCACCAAGGCCGCACAGATGCCGTTCCACACTTGGCTGTTGGGTGCCATGGTTGCCCCCACGCCCACGAGCGCCCTGCTGCACTCGTCAACCATGGTCAAAGCCGGCGTGTTCCTGATGGTCAAGCTGAGCCCGCTCTATGCCATCTATCCCGTGACCGGCTTTATGGTCACGAGCGTGGGCGCCATCACGTTTTTGCTCGCTGCCCTTATGGCCATCTCGCAGAGCAACGCCAAACGCGTGCTCGCGTACTCCACCATCTCCAACCTGGGCCTCATCAGTGCCTGCTTGGGCGTCGGCGCGCCCGAGGCCGTATGGGCGGCCATCTTCCTGATCCTGTTCCATACGGTGGCCAAGTCGCTGCTGTTCCTGTGCGTGGGCACGGCCGAGCATCATATCGGCAGCCGCAATATCGAGGACATGGACGGCATGTTCAGCCGCATGCCGCACCTGACGCGCCTGATGATGCTGGGCATCATGGGCATGTTTGTGGCGCCGTTTGGCATGCTCGTGTCCAAGTGGGGCGCCCTGGTGGCGTTCGCGCAGACCGGCAACGTGCTCATGATTATGGTGCTTGCCTTTGGCTCAGCCGCGACGTTCTTCTTCTGGGGCAAGTGGCTTGCCAAGCTTTCGGGCGTCGATCCCACGGCTCAAAACGTTGAGGTCAATGTCCATAAGACCGAATGGATGGCCCTCAACACCATCGCCGCGCTGCTGATTCTGTGCTGCGTGGCGTTTCCGGTTATCTCGAGCGGTCTGGTGTCGCCCTACCTCGCCATGGTGTTTGGCCGCGTGCCGTACGTTATTGGCAAGGACGCCATGTATCTGATGGTGGTTATCGTGGCTTTTATCGCCGTGGTGCTGCTGACGTCGTTCCGCGTGAGCAACAAACCGCACGTAAACGTATATCTTTCGGGCGTGGGAACCGACAAATATCGCCATTTCCGCGGATCGATGGGACACGAGGTGAAGGCCGAAAAGCGCAATTGGTACTCGGAGGACGCCCTTGGCGAGAAGCGTATCGGCCCCGTGGGCAGCGTCGTGTGCTGCAGCATTATCTTGTTTGCGCTGCTGTGTTGCGCGTGGATTGGACCCGAGAGACTTGCTATGAGCGCGCCCTCGGTGCTGCGCGGCAAGTATTTTGAAGGTTCGGGCGTCGTGGGCATCTTTATAGGCACCGTGGCGTTTGCCTTGATTGCGCCGCTTGTGGGCGGTTTGATTGACGGCCTTGACCGTAAGCTTTCGGCCCGCATGCAGAGCCGTGTGGGTCCGCGTCTGCTGCAGCCCTTCTACGACGTTGCCAAGCTGCTGCGCAAAGCCCCTGCCAGCGTAAACACCATGGATGATACCTACATGGCGTGCGCGCTCATCTTTACCGTCGTGGGCGGCGGCATCTTTGTGTCGGGTTCCAACACGCTGCTGTGCGCCTTTATGGTTACCCTCGCCGCGATCTTTGTGGTGTTGGCGTCCGCCTCGACGCAAAGCCCGTTTGCCCAGGTCGGCGCCGATCGTGAGTTGCTGCAGGTTATGAGTTACGAGCCCGCCGTTCTGCTAATGAGCGTGGGCCTGTATCTTGCCACCGATAGCTTCGATTCCATCGCCGTGACGGGGCAGTCGGCCCCCATCATCGTGTACAGCGCGCCCATTTTCCTCGCGCTGCTCGCGGTGCTTACCATCAAGCTGCGCAAGTCGCCGTTTGACCTTTCGTACTCGCATCACGCGCATCAGGAGATTGTCCAAGGTGTCGCCACCGAGATGAGCGGCGGCACGCTGGCCAAGATGACCCTTATGCACTGGTGCGAGACCGTGCTGTTTTTGATGTGGGTGGGCATGTTCTTTGTCTGGGACAACCCGGTGAGCTGGCTGGTCGCCCTGGTCGTGATGGCTGCGACGTATTTTGTCGAGGTCCTGATCGACAACACCTTCGCACGCAGCACCTGGCGCAGCTGCTTTAGGCTCGGATGGGGCGTTGCGCTGGTGTTTGGCCTGCTCAACCTTATGCCCATCCTCGTCGACGTATTTATTTAGGAGGCGGCATCCATGGATCATAAAATGTCGCGCTCGCCGTGGGTTATTCATTACGACGGCTCGAGCTGCAACGGATGCGATATCGAGGTACTGGCCTCGCTCACGCCGCTGTTCGATGCGGAGCGCTTTGGCGTGGTCAACACCGGCAACCCCAAGCATGCGGATATCTTTTTGGTGACGGGGTCGGTCAATGCCCAGAATCTGTCCGTCGTGCGCCAGATCTACAACCAGATGCTCGAGCCCAAGTGCGTGGTGGCGTGCGGTATCTGCGCGTGTTCGGGCGGCGTGTTCCGCGATGCCTATAACGTGATCGGCGGCGTGGACCGCGCGATTCCCGTGGACGTGTACGCGCCCGGGTGCGCCATTCGTCCCGAGACGGTGATCGATGCCATCGTGGAGGCGTGTGGCATCCTGGACCAGAAGGAGGCCGTGATGCGCGCCGGCGGCGATCCGCTCACCGTGGGCGGCGCCGCTACCTGGGACGGTGGCGTTGAGCTGGGCGAGGACGGGTTTGTGGCTGCGGCTGAGGCCGGCGACGCGACCGCCGCTGCAAAGGAGGCCGAGTAATGCAAAAGGCTATCTATACCACCGTCGGGATTGACGAGCTCCTGTCGCATGTCCAGGCGCTCAAGGGCGTCGGCGCGCGCTTTGTGCAAATGCACGCCGAGCGCAACATCGACGACGGCACGTATCGGCTGGTCTATACGTTTATCGACGTTCGCGCTGTCCAGGAGCATATTGCGCAGGACGGCAGCTATGCGATCGAGAACCTGGTGGTTGAGGGAATTGATCAGTACCAGGAGATTCCGTCCATCAGCTCGTATTACCCCGCGGTGTTCCCGTTTGAAAATGAGGCCCACGACCTATTTGGACTTGCCATCACCGACATGCAGCTCGACTTTAAGGGCTTTTTCTACCAGGTCTCGACTGCCGAGCCCATGAGCGTTATCACGCCCGAGGTGAAGGCCGCACGCGAGAAAGCCATGAAGGTCCGTGCCGCTGCCGAGGCCAAGGCGCGCAAGGCCGCGGCCGAAAAGGCCGCTGCCGCCGCTGCTGCCGGTGATGCTGCGGGCGCTGCCGCTCAGCCCGATGCGGCTGCCGGCTCCGATGCTCAGCATGACGAGGCTGCTGCCAAGGCCGCGCTCAAAGCCGCCGAGCTGGAAGCAAAGCTTGCCGCCATGGATCCCGAGAAAGCTGCCAAGGTCCGCGCGGCGCTTGCCGCCAAGGCCGCCCGCGACAAGCAGAAAAAGGAGGCGTAAGGTCCATGGCACATCGCTCCGTTATTCCGTTTGGCCCGCAACACCCGGTGCTGCCCGAGCCGCTTCATCTGGACCTGGTGATCGAGGACGACCGCGTTCTCGAGGCAATTCCGCAGATCGGCTTTGTGCACCGCGGACTCGAGAAGCTCACCGAAAAGCGCGACATGCATCAGTTTGGCTACATCGCCGAGCGCATCTGCGGCATCTGCGCCGTGGGCCACAGCTGCGGCTATGCCAGCGCCTGCGAGCGCATGCTCGACATCGAGGTACCCGGCCGCGTGCAGTATATCCGCACCATTTTGCACGAGCTTTCGCGCATTCACTCGCATCTGCTGTGGCTGGGCCTGCTCGCCGACGCCTTTGGTTTTGAGGCGCTGTTCTATCGGTCGTGGACCCTGCGCGAGCAGATACTCAAGATTTTTGAGAGCACTTGCGGCGGGCGCGTGATTCTGTCGATTAACGAGATCGGCGGCCTTAAGCACGATATCGAGGATTCCGAGCTGGCGGGCATTGTCCAGACGCTCGATGCCATGCGTCCCGACTACGAGGCCCTGGTGCATACGTTTTTGGACGACAATAGCTGCGGCGAGCGCCTGCATGGCGTGGGCGTGATTAGCAAGAAAGACGCGCTGGAGCTTTCGATGGTCGGTCCGTTTGGGCGCGCATCGGGCGTGGATTACGACGTGCGCATGTTTGACGACGGTGCCTATGCGGATCTGGCTGCGTTTGAGCCCATCGTTGCTACCGATGGCGATTGCTATGCCCGCTGCCAGGTGCGCTGTGCCGAGGTCACGCAGGCCATGGACATTATCAAGGAGCTTGTGGGCAAGATTCCGCACGACGGGATCGGCGGGCGCACCAAGCTCACACCGGCCGACGGCGCACGGGGCGAGGTTGTGATTGAGCAGCCGCGCGGCGAGGCGTATTACTATGTGCGCGGCAACGGCACCAAGAACCTGGACCGCTTCCGCGTGCGCACGCCGACGTCGCAGAACCTGGCGGGTCTGACACATGCGCTGCAGGGCGTGCTCCTTGCCAACGTGCCCATGATTATCCTGACCATCGACCCCTGCATTAGCTGCACGGAAAGGTAGGCGCGGCATGAGTTTGCTGACATTTGCCAAGACGGCCTTGGGCTCTATGGTCAAGCAGCCGGTCACGGTGTGCTATCCGCAGGAGAAGCTCGCGGCGCCCGAGCGCTTGCGCGGACATATCGTCAACGACATGGATGTGTGCATCTGCTGCGGCATGTGCGCACGTCGCTGCCCGGCGGGCGCCCTTGCGGTCGATCGCAAGGGCGGAACGTGGTCGATTGACCCGTATGCCTGCGTGGTGTGCTGTGAGTGCATCGAAAGCTGCCCTAAGCACTGTCTGAGTATGGACACCGCCCGCACCCCGGTTGCGGCGGACAAGACTCCCACGGTAGAAACCAAGCCGGAATAGCGCTGGAATAGGGGCCGGTGGGGCAAAAATGCCCCACCGGCCCCGCGCTTAAACGCGCGGTTGTGCCGTCGCGAACAAAACTATGACGGATTACGGGGCTGGATAGCGAACCTCCGACCATACGGAAAATCGCAAAAACAAAACCGCAGGTAGACAGCCTGCCGTTTTTCAAAAAATGAGGGTATGGATGAGGGTCCCGACTTTAGCCCCGTAATCCGGCATAGTTTTGAAATGGCACCATATCCGTAACAGCCTTTGATCTTCCGTGGACGGAGGAAAACGGATCATTTTGGCCCGATGGCTCTGAGTCGCACCTATTTTCCTGCGAAAACGCCGTGTCTCAACTTTGGTGAGACATTTGTCTCACGCCCAAAACCGAATCTGGAACATGTGTCACCTGCCCTAATTGTGTCTCATTCCGTAACTTTAGGCTGATGCAAGGTCTGAGCCCGCGAGAAGGGAGACGCGATGAGCAGGTACACGAGGGGTCTCTTGGCGGTGATACTGGCCGTAGTGCTGGTGTTGCCGGCTGCAGCATTTGCCATGCTGCCCGAGGCCAACGCCAGGTCCAGCACAGGAATGGACGGACCGACAATGAGCGGAAAGGTCGTCGTCGATCCCGACACCAGCGGACGCTGGGAAATCTGGGCGGCCGGTCACAACGGTAATAAAGTAACGACTCAAAACGTCGGCCGAATCTGGACCGACAAGACGGTCGAGGCAACTGAGGAAAACGAAGAGTCGGATTTTCTGACCACGCTTTCGGCCATGTCCTCGACGTCTAATTCAACCGTGACGGTTACTACGCCGCTCGACATCGTGATGGTGCTGGATGCATCTGGCTCGATGGATGATCCTATGGGTGGCGGAGATCGCACCAAGCGTATCGATGCACTGAAGAACGCTGCGAACAGCTTTATCGATACCATCGCAAAACAAAATGAGAGCATCGAGGGCGTCGATAGGCAGCATAGGGTTGCCATTGTTAAGTTTGCGGGCAAGAAGTCCAACGATATCGGCAACAATATGTATCGCGACGGAGGGTACTCCTACAATTACACCCAGGTTATGAAAGAATTGACCTACTGTTCCGGCGGCAATGCGGATGATCTCAAGAAGAATACAATTAATAAAATTCAGCCTGCCGGCGCCACGCGCGCCGACTATGGCCTAGAGCTGGCCGAGAAAATCACTACCACTTATGGTCGCAAAGACGCCAAGAAGATTATTGTGTTCTTTACCGACGGTACGCCAACAAAGCAAAATATATTCGATGCGGGTGTCGCCAACGCTGCCGTGACAGCTGCTAAGAATATGAAGGACGGCAAGGCCACCGTTTATACCATCGGCATCTTTGATGGCGCGAACCCCAGTGCTGGTATCCAGGATTCGGGAAAAAGCCAAAAAGAGAACAAGTTCATGCAGGCCGTTTCGAGCAACTACCCCAATGCCACGGCATGGGATACTCATGGCACACGCGCTGAAAACTCCGACTACTACAAGTCGGCGACCAATGCAGAAGAGCTCAAGAAGGTCTTCGACGACATCTCACAGGCCATTACGTCAGAGGCGCCTTATCCGACCGAAATTGATAAGGGCTACGACGCGACCAAGTCCGGGTACATCACGTTTACCGACGAGCTGGGCGACTTTATGCAGGTCGACAGCTTCACCGAGGTCGTCATCAACGGCACGCCGTTTACCAAGACGGACAAAACGGTCAATAAAGAAACCAATACCGACACCTACGAGTTCACCGGCAAGGCAAAAGACCTGCTCATCACCGTGCAGCGCGCCGGCGATGACAATCCCCAGAAGGGCGATATCGTAACGGTCAATATTCCTGCGTCGTTGATTCCGCTGAGTCACTTTAAGACCGTAGACGGCAAGCTTTCGGTCGACAGCGCTCAGCCTATCCGCGTGAAGTACACCTCGAGCGTGAAGAGCACTGCGCTCGACAACCTGTTTACGCCTGAGAAGGTAACGGGGCTCAAGGATTACATCGAGAACAATACGACCGTTGCCAACAGCGCCAAGACCGTGAGTTTCTACGCGAACAAGTGGGCTGCCGGCGATCTGGGCAATACGGTTGCGACCTTTGAGCCGGCCGACACCAACCGCTATTACTACTTCCAGAAGCAGACTCCCATTTACACGGACAAGGGTTGCACACAGCTCGCAAAGAATTCGCTGGCAGATACCGGCACCTATTACTACAAGGATGAGTTTGAGGAGCAGGGCGAAAACGGCGAGGCCAAGCCCGCCTCTGCCGTCATCGAGTTTATCGGCGGCGACGCTGCGAAGTTTGACGGCGCGATTGTTCCCGATGAGAACGGTAACTTGGTGTTTACTGTGGGAACCGCACGCCTGGCCTTTATCGACGAGCTCCACACCACCAAGGATAACGTGGGCGGCAACAACACCGAGACCGCGAAAGACGTTCTCAACCCCAAGTGGAACAACACGTCCGCCAAGGCGACCGCGACGCATGTCAATTCCTACCTGGGCAACAACGGCAAGATCAGCTTTGCGTATGACATGACGCCGGCAATGGTGAACACCAAGGCCAGCTTTGGCCTGACCAAGGTGCTCGAGGGTCGCGACTGGACGAATGCTGACGCGTTTGAGTTTGGCCTGACATCCGAGAGCGGCGCCCCGATGCCTGCGGCTAGGACTGCGACCGTGCGCAAGGCTGACCTGGACCAGGGCAAGGCTGCCATCGACTTCGGCACGATCGAATACACCGAACCTGGCACGTACGTCTACAAGGTCAGTGAAAAGCATGCCGGGACCACGATTGACGGCATCGCCTACAGCAAGAACGTCGCGGAGATCACCGTGACGGTAACGCCCGACAAGAAGGGTGAGCTGAGCGCTGGCGTGAAGGTGACCTCGGGCGAGGCCGAGTTCAAGAACGTTTACGCCACGAATCCTGTTGAGTCCAGCGTCACCGACCAGATTACCGTGACCAAGTCTCTGACCGGGCGTGACCTTACGGCCGACGAGTTCAGCTTTGAGCTGCTCGAAATCATTGACAAGGAAGTTAAGCCTGTCGAGACCGTTAAGAACGACGCCGGCGGCAAGGTGACGTTCAGCGCCATCAAGTACACCGAGATTGGCCAGCACACCTACATGCTGCGCGAGGTCAAGGGCGACGCCGGCGGTATTGACTACGATGACGCGTTCTACACCATCGTGACGACCATCGCCGATAACGGCAAGGGCCAGCTGGTTGCCACGCACGAGCTGAAGGACGCCAAGGACGTCAAGAGCATCGAGTTCAAGAACGCCTACACCACGAATGCTGCCGAGGCATCGCTTGCGGGCATCAAGAACCTGCAGGTCGCCGACGGCTTGACCCCGGCTGACATTACCGGCAAGTTCACCTTTACCGTGACCGGTGAAGAGGGCGCACCCATGCCCGCGAACGCGAGCGTGACCAATGATGCCAAGGGCAAGGTCGACTTTGGCAAGATCACCTTTACGCTCGACGACCTTAACAAGGCTCTGGGCGAGAAGCCCGAGAAGCGCAAGCACACCTTTACCTACACCGTGACCGAGTCCGGCGAGGTCGCTGGTGTGACCAACGACGCCAAGCTGTCGCGCGGGGTTTCCTTCACCGTGACTGATGACGGCAAGGGTAATCTGATCGTATCCCGCAAGCCGGACGGCGATGTGGCATTTACGTTTACCAATACCTATAACGTGACGCCTGTCGAGACGAGCGTCACCGACCAGATCACCGCGACCAAGGTCCTGATCGGGCGCGACCTCAAGGAAGGCGAGTTCTCCTTTGAGCTGGTCGAGGGCGACGAGGTCGTCGCCAAGGGCACCAACGCTGCCGACGGCACGATCGCCATGGACAAGATTGCCTACATCAAGCCCGGCAAGCACACTTACACGTTACGCGAGGTCAAGGGCAGAACCACCAGCAAGGGCATCACCTACAGTGACGCCAAATACACTATCGAGACCACCATCACGGACAACGGCGACGGCGCCCTCAAGGCTGAGCATGTCCTGAAGGACGCCGAGGCTGCGACCTTCGAGAACACCTACAGCGTGACCCCGATCGACGCAGAGCTCGACTTTGACCTGAGCAAGGCCATCGTCGGTCGCGACTGGACGGACTCCGACAAGTTCAGCTTTACCATCACCGCCCCCGAAGGCACCCCGCTGCCCGACCCCGCAACCGTAACTGTGAGCAAGAAGGACGCGAAGGATGGCATCGCCGCCATCAAGTTCGGCAAGATCCACTACACGGCTGCTGGAACCTACAAGTACGAGATCCGCGAGAACGCGGGCAACGCGGCCGGCATGGCGTATGACGGGCGTGTCGCGACCGCCGAAGTGACCGTGACTGAGGACGGCGAGGGCAAGCTGACCGCCAATGTCACCAAGAAGGAAAATGGACGCTTTACCAACACGTACCGCACTGAGCTTAACTACACCGCTGCCGGCGGTCTGTGGCTCAGCAAGTATCTGGACGGCCGCCCCATGACCGAGGGCCAGTTCGCCTTTACCGTGACACCTGCTGACGACGCTTCGGCTCGCGCGCTCGGTCTGCTGCCCGGGGCTAATAGCTTCAAGTCCCCCGCAGCGGCAGAGGCAACGGTCGGACTGATCGACATTCTGGCTGGTCATGAGGTTAAATTTACGCAGGCTGACGCCGGCAAGACCTTCAAGTACACCGTGGCCGAAAAGAACGACGGCCAGCCCGGTTACACCTACGATGACGCCGTACGCACGGTGACGATCGCCATCGCCGACGACACCGCCGGTACGCTCACTGCTACGACGACCGTCTCTGGTGGTCCCGAGGGCACGCATGAGACGGTCCACAAGAGTGGCGAGAACAAGGTCGAGAAGGCCCTGGTGCCGTTCCACAACAGTTACAGCGCTACGACCAACACGCCTGGTGGCACCGCTGCTCAGGTCGTTGCCACCAAGACTCTGGCCGGTCGCCCGATGGCCGACGGCGAGTTCTGGTTCGGCATCGCCTATCAGGGTGAGCTTGTGGCATACGAAAACCTCAAGCCCAATATCGGCGGGCACGTGAGCTTTGATACGCTGCACTACGACACCAAGATGCTTGCTAATCTTGAGGCTGCTGGGCTTGCTTATCGTACCGATAAGGACGGCAAGCTTGCCTGGACCATTAACTACACGGCCTACGAAGATTTATTCGGGCTGCCGAATGGCGTTTCCGCTACAACGTGGAGCTTTGGCTTTAAGGTTATCGTCGTCGACAACGGTGACGGTACCCTGACGGCGACGGTCGACTACGGCGGCGTCGAGCCCTTGTTCGAGAACGTCTACGGCGCCGACGCCGTGGATGCTGCGCTCACCGGTACTAAGAAGCTCCAGGTTGCCGAGGGCCTGACCCCGGCCGACATCACGGGTAAGTTCACCTTTACCGTGACCGCCGACGAGGCAGGTGCCCCGATGCCCGAGCGCACGACCGTAACCAACGACGCAGCCGGTAACGTGGACTTTGGCAAGATCCACTTTACGCTCGAGGACCTCAACCGCGCTCTGGGCGTGACGGACGATGCGACCGATAAGGCCGAGGCAGACGAAGCTGACGACGTCGATGCTGACGAGGCAGAGGCCGACGCCGACGCTGATGCCAACGCTGACGAGCCCGGCGACGAGTCCGAGCCCGCAGCCCCCACCGCTCCGCGCTCGCACACCTTTACCTACACGGTGGCCGAGTCCGGTAGCGCCCCTGGTGTGACCAACGACGCCAACGCCACGCGCAAGGTTTCCTATACCGTGACTGACGACGGTGCCGGACATCTAAGTGTCGTGCGCGACGGCGATGACGGTGCGGCCTTCACGTTCACCAACACCTATGGCGTGACGCCCACCGATTCTTCCGTGACCGATCAGGTCAAGACGGTCAAGCGTCTGACCGGCCGCGACCTTGCAGCTGGCGAGTTCACGTTTGATCTGCTCGAGGACGACGTGGTTGTCGCAAGCGGCACAAACGACGCCAACGGCACTGTGACACTGAGCCCGATCCGCTACGAGGCACCCGGTACGCACACGTACACGCTGCGCGAGGCTTGCCCCAACGCGCTCGGCCTGTACAAGGGCGTCACCTATGACGGCACGACCTACACCGTCGTGACCACCGTCTCCGACAATGGTGACGGCACGCTGACCGCGACGCACAAGCCCGAGGGAACTACCGAGTCGGCTGGCTTTACCAACAAGTATCACGCCATGCCCACGCAGGTTTCCATCGGCGCGGTCAAGGTGCTCGAGGGACGCGAGCTCAAGAAGGACGAGTTTAGCTTTAAGCTCGTTGGCGAGAACATCGAGTCTACGGTTACCAACGATGCCGACGGCAAGATCAACTTCGACAAGCTCGAGTACGACGAGCCCGGTACGTACGTCTACACCATCAGCGAGGTCAAGGGTGACGAGGCCGGTATGACCTACGACAAGTCCGTCTTTACCGCGACCGTTAACGTGGTCGACGACGGCGAGGGCAACCTCAAGGCGAACGTTGCCTTTACCAAGGGCGACAAGAGCGTCGAGGGTATCGTGTTCAACAACACGTACAAGAAGCCCGAGACGCCCGTGCCGACGCCCGACCCCGGCACGCCCAAGACCGTGACGAACATCGTCAAGACGGTCAAGGGTTTCCTGCCCACCACGGGTGACCAACAGGCCGCCGCACTGCTCATGGCATTTGTTATTGCCATGGCCGGTGTCGGTGCCCTGGTCTGGGGTATCCGTAAGCGCTAGGCACGCTGGCAGTGCCCGGGGCCAAAAGGCCCCGGGCGGCCGGCGGGAAGCCAGAACATAGCCCCACCCCCAGCCCCAGCCGCCACGGAGGTATCTCCCTCCTCCGTGGCGGCGCTTTTGTGCGTAGGCGAGAAGGGCCTGCCACGAAACCGGCCCATCTACTACGTTTAGCCCCTTACCCCCAACCATGCCAAAAAGCGCGAAAACAAAACCGCAGGTAGAACGACTGCGGTTTTGTTCAAAACGAAGGTATGGTCAGGGGTATCGAGTCAAACGTAGTAGATGGGCCGATTTCGTGGCGGGCGCCGTCAGTCGATCTCCGCGGGCGGAAGAAAACGGATCATTTTGGTCCCGCGAGGCTGGCGGAGACACTCATGCAGGGCCGCCCGAACAAAACTATGCCGGTTTACTACGATGAATCCGAGATTCCTGACCACACCCGCATTTTTGCAAATATCGCAAGTGTTCTACCTGCGGTTTTGTAAGTGCGCAATTTGCCGTGGTCGGAGATATGCGGTTCATCGTAGTAAACCGGCATAGTTTTGAAATGGCATCAAATTGGCGGCAGCCAGCGGCTAGCCTCGCAAATAGGCGATGGCGATTTGGGTGCGGTTGCGTAGGCCCATTTTGGCTAGGATTGAGCTGATGTGGTTGCGCACGGTGCCTTCGCCCATGTATGCCGTGGCGGCAATCTCCTTGTTGTCGAGTCCGCGGGCGATGAGTTCGGCGACTTCGAACTCGCGGTCGGTCAGGCTGGCGAAGGCTGCGGGCCGGCGGGTCGCGCCGGCCTCGACGCCCGCCCCATCAAAGTTGATATCCTCGATCGCCTTGCCCTCGAGCACGCGTTTGCCGTCCATGACTTGTGCCAACGCCGGCGGAATGGCGGCGACATCGGTTTTAATCAGGTAGCCGCGGGCGCCCAGTTTAAGCGCCGACACAATGTACTCGTCATCCGAGAATGTTGTCAGAAACACCACGCGTGCTGCAGGATCGCGCTCAAGGATTTCGCGCGCCGCCGATAGGCCGTCGCGTCCCGGCATCTGAATGTCGAGCAGCGCGATATCGGGTGTGTGCTCGGCGTAGAGCACGACCGCGTCGTCGCCGTTGGCGCCGGTGCCCACCACTTCGATCTGCGGCTGGGCACCCAGGATAATCTTGAGCGAATCGACCACTAGGCGGTCGTCGTCGACAACGATGAGCCTCATCGGTCCTCATCTCCTTGCTGTTTGGGAACGGTGGCAAACACGCGCCAGCCGCCGGCGCTGGCACGCGGGCCGGCGGTGAAGGCGCCGCCAAGCGCCTCGATGCGCTCGCGCATGGAGGCGAGCCCCATGCCCTCCGCAGCGCCGCGGCCGCTTGCTTGGACCCCGCCCGCGCCATCGTCGGTAACGACAAGCTGGTAAAACGACGGATGCTCCATGCATCGTACGGTGACGGTTTGGGCGCAAGCGTGGCGCATGGCGTTGGAAAGCGCCTCGCGCAGGACCGCCGCAAAACAGTTGGCGACGTTTGCGGGTGCATGCTCGGCCAAAACTTCAAGCTCAATCTGCGGGCCGCCGTCCGAGCGCGCGCCTTCAACAATGCGTTCGAGCTGCACGGAAAGGTCGACGGCGTTGTCGTTGAGCGCGTGGACGCTGGTGCGCACAAGCTGGAGCGCCTCGTCAACCGTGCGTTTGACGTCGGCGAAATCGGCGGCAACCCTGGGCTCGTCGGCGTGGACCACGCGTAGGGCTTCGGCCTGCAGTGAGGCGCGCGTGAGCTGGTGCCCGACGTTATCGTGGATCTCGCGCGCGATGCGGGCGCGTTCGGCGAGCGTCGCGAGCTCGACTTCGTAGTCCTGGCGGTCGGCAAGGTCACGGTTGCGCGCTTCGAGCGCGAGGGCTCGTTCTTGCAGCTCGTCGCGGGTGCGACGCATGCGTTCCTGTTCGCGCTCCAGCTGCGCGGTGCGCAGCGACAGCAACGTGGCGGCGACCGAAAGGATGGCGGTTAGCAGCAGCGTTCGGGTGGTGAGCGCGCCGCCGCGAAGGTCCGCGACAAGCGCGCAGACAAACACTGCGCCAATCGCCAGCGCGGGCCAGATGCGTTCACGGCGCACGCGTCGCGCGATGTCATAGAGGGCGAGAGGCGCAAACGGCACAAACGTCGGCACGAAGACAGCCGCGATGATGTAAGCGTAACTTGCGGTCTCGCTTGCGTGGCGTGTGCGTTCCCCCTGTACGACCTCGGCCAGCGAGGTGGCAATAACGCCAAGGCAAAACGCCGCGACCAGGCGAGCGTCCACAGCAAGGCCCATGGCGGCCGCAATGCAGCACGCCAGCACGATCGATTTGTCGAAAAGCCTGTTCATACGGGTATTGTACGCGAACCCGCGCGTGGTGGAGGAGCCGCCTGCGCAACCGTGACATTCCTCCCGTGCGGCAAAGCGGGGACGTCGGCGGGCCGCACGGCCAAGCCCCGCACTCGTGACAAAGCTCACTGGCGTGCGCCGGCGGCTCCTGCGATGATGCAATCGTACCGGGCCGCAATCAACGGAAGGGCCGCCTCATGACAGACATCGTCCACGTCGAAAACCTCGTCAAGCGCTACGACGATCTTATCGCGCTCGACCACTTTAACCTGAGCATCGCCCCCGGCGAGATCTTTGGCCTGCTGGGCCCCAACGGCTCGGGCAAGACCACGTCCATCAACTGCATTCTGCAGCTGCTCGCCTACGACAAAGGCACCATCGAGCTGTTCGGCGAGCCCATGACGCCCGCCCGCTACGACCTCAAGCGCCGCATAGGCGTGGTGCCGCAGCAGGTAGCGGTGTTCGACGAGCTCACGGTGCGCGAGAACATCGACTATTTCTGTAGCCTGTACGTCAACGACCGCAAGCGCCGCCGTGCGCTGGTAGACGAGGCGATCGACTTTGTCGGGCTGGGCGACTTTGCTAAGTTCCGCCCTGGCAAGCTCTCGGGCGGCCTGGCGCGTCGCCTCAACATCGCCTGCGGCATCGCGCACAAGCCCGAGCTCATCTTCTTTGACGAGCCCACGGTGGCGGTCGACCCGCAGAGCCGCAACGCCATCCTGGAGGGCATCTGCCGCCTGCGCGACGAGGGCGCCACGGTGGTGTATACCAGCCATTACATGGAGGAAGTCGAGCAGATCTGCAGCCGCATCATGATCATGGACGGCGGCCGCGTGCTGGCGCAGGGCACCAACGACGAGCTCAAACGCATGATTCAGATGGGCGAGCGCGTGACCGTCGAGGTGGGCGCCGTCGAGACCGCCACGGTCGAGCGGCTGCGCGCCCTCGAGCACGTGCTTTCGGTTGAGCTGTCCGGCGGCGAGCTCGTCTGCACCTGCGAAGCGAGCCCGCACAATTTGGTCGACATCCTCGACACGCTGCGCGCCGCCGACGTGGCGCTCGGCCGCGTGTGGAGCGAGCCACCGACCCTCAACGACGTGTTCCTCGAGATCACCGGCCGCGAGCTGCGCGACTAGGGGGCGCCATGTTCAACACCATTATCATTACGGTCAAGACGCTGCTGCGCCGGCCGAGTACATGGGTTTGGGGCGCGGTCTTTCCCGTCGCGCTTTCCACGATGTTTATGTTTATGTTCGCGAACCTCAGCTCCGACGGCACGGTCGACCCGGTGCCGGTTGCCGTCATAGCGGACGAGGCCTGGGACGCCTCGACCTTTAAGGACGTGGCGACGTCGCTTGCCAAGGAGAGCGACGATCAGCTGCTCGAGATTCACGAGTGCGACGACGCAGCCGATGCGAACCGTGCGCTTAAGGCCGGCGAGGTTGCGGGCATCTATACGGTCGACGACGCAGGCGTACCCAAGCTCACACTGCTATCGAGCTACGACAGCTCGCGTGCCTCATCGGTGCTCACCGATCGCAGCATTCTGGAGACGGTGGCAAGCTCGTATACACAAAATGCCGAGCTCATGTCCCAGATTGCCCAGGACAGCCCGGCGGCGCTCGCCGACCCGGAGGCGGTTGCGCGCGCCCTGTCGCTCGAGGGCAGTACCCGCCGCGTAAGCCTGACACGCACCACACCCGATGGCACGGTCATCTACTATTACGCGCTCTTTGGCCTGGTCGCGATGATGTCTGCCGAGTTTGCCGCCTTGAGCGTCGTCGATCTGCAGCCCAATCTGTCGGGCCTTGGCGCGCGTCGCTGCGTGGGCAGCCTTTCCAAGACGGCGTCGCTGGCCGGCATCTTTGTCGGCTCGTGGCTGGTTTCCTTCGCCTCGATGGCGATCGCAATCGGCTACGTGCGCCTGGTCGTGGGCGTCGACTTTGGCGGGCGCGAGGGGCTGTGTCTGGTGGGCGGCGCCGCTTCCGCGCTTGCCGCCACGGGCCTGGGACTCTTTGTGGGCACACTTCCCGTTAAGGGCGGCAAGGCGTCCAAGTCCGGCATCCTCACGGGCTTTGCTACCACGTGCGCCCTGTTCGCCGGCCTCTACGGCGAGCCGGCGATGGCGCTTGCCGACGACGTCGCCCGCGCCTGCCCGGCCGAGTGCTGGTTCAACCCCGTCAAGCTCATCTGCGACATGTTCAATCGCCTGTATTTCTTTGAGGACCTGGGGCCCTTCGCTGTTCGCGCGGGCGCGCTCGTCCTGATGGCCCTGGTGTTTGTCGCCGCCGCTACGCTGATCTTTGGAAGGAGTCGCTATGAGCACCTTTAAGACCGCGCTTCGCATGGCGCTGGCGCACCCGTTCTACCTGCTCATCTATACGGTGTTCATCTCGCTCATGGGCGTATTCATCGCGGCATCGGTGAGCTGGAACTCGTCGCAGCTCACCGAGTACAAGCCCTACGATGCCAACGTGATCGTGGTCGACCGCGACGACAGCGACCTTTCGCGTGCGCTTACCAAGCATCTGGGTTCGCGTTTTGAGCTGGTCACGGGCATCGGCGACGATACGTACGACCTTGCGGACGCGCTCTCCAAGAGCAACAGCGCCAAGGGCAGCGCCGACTGCGTGTTCTTTATCCCGGAGGAGTTTGAGGACGACCTCGTTGCGGCTGCCCGCGCGGGGGAGGCCCTGCCCAAGCTCGACGTGACCTACGGTTCCGGCACCATGGCGGCGGCGCTTTCGTCTGCCGAGGCCTCGCGCTGGATCTCGCTCGCGGGCGCTGCGGCGGCGCTTGAGCCCGCTGCCTCCAACGGCGACGTTGCCAAGGCTGCCGAGCATGCCGCTGCAAAGCGCGCGGAGGTCCAGATCGAGCAGGTCAAGGTCGACTCGACGGCTGCCGCCACGCTCGAGTCGTATTTCAACTTTGGCGCGTACGCGATTATCTCGTCGGTCATCGTATCGGTGGGGTTGGTGTTCTCGGGCATGAACGAGCCCGAGCGCGTGCGTCGTATGGATGCCGGCCCGGTCTCCGAGCGCCAGCGCTCGCTTGCCGTGTTCGCGGCTGCCGCAGTGCTCACCGTCTGCATCTGGTTTGTGTCGAGCATGATGGGCGTCGTGGGCTTTGCCGGCGCGGTTGCCGAGGTCGGCGTGGGTCGTGTGTGCCTGGCGCTGGCGGCGACGTTTGCCCTGGCGTGCACGCCTCTGGCCGTTGGCTTTGCCCTTTCGAGCCTGGGTGCGCGTGAGGAGCTGCTCAACGGTGTGGGCAACCTGCTCGGCATGCTCATGACGTTTTTGGGCGGCGCTTGGATGCCGCTGTCGCTCATGGGCTCGGCCGTGCAGACGGTGGCGCACTTTGTGCCGACGTATTGGGTGAACGACGCGATCGGCAAGGCGCTTGCTTCGGACCTGACGTCTGCCGTGTTGGGCGACATCGCCTGCGACCTGGGCGTCACCGTGCTCTTCGCCGCCGCCATTGCCGCCGTAGGCCTGACTCTCGCACGCGCCAAATCCCGCGCCTAGTCTGAAATAAATCCTAGCCCTCGCCCCAAAATAGTTCGCCAAGGTTTACTATTACGTTCTTAAAGTAGTACGAGGCTAACAATGGGGGATACCATGGCAACGCAGGAAGCCTATGTCCAGGTCAAGGATCTCAAAAAGCACTACGGCGACGGTGATGCGCGCCTGACGGTACTCGATGGCATCGACACGTCCATCAATCGCGGCGAGATCTGCGTCATGCTGGGACCCTCGGGCTCGGGCAAGTCGACCTTTCTCAACCTGATCGGCGGCCTGGAGGATGCCGACGGCGGCTCCATCATGGTGGACGGCTGCGACCTCACGGTGCTCAAGCCTGCCGACCTGGGCGAGTATCGCCGCCGTGAGCTGGGCTTTGTCTTCCAGTTCTACAACCTGGTGCCCGACCTCACCATCAAGGAGAACATCGAGGTCACGGCGCACCTGTCCAAAAACCCGCTCAATGTCGACAACCTGCTGCGTTCGCTGGGCCTTTACGAGCACCGCAACAAGTTCCCGCGCCAGGTCTCGGGCGGCCAACAGCAGCGCTGCGCCATCGGCCGTGCGCTCGTCAAAAACCCGGGCCTGCTGCTGTGCGACGAGCCCACGGGCGCGCTTGACTATAAGACGTCCAAGGAAATCTTGCAGCTCATGGAGGATGTCAACCGCACCTACGGCTGCACCATCATCATTGTCACCCACAATGCCGCCATCGCGCGCATGGCCAATCGCGTGCTGCGCTTGCGCGACGGGCGCATCGTCGAGGATGAGCTCAACGAGTCGCCCGTTGCGGCCGCCGAGCTCGATTGGTAGGCGGCGCCATGACACCTCTCGCAAAACGTCTCCCGCGCGAGCTGCGCCGCAATATCGGCAAGTACCTGGGCATCTTTTTGCTTATGTGCGGAAGCATTGCCCTTACCTCGGGCTTTTTGCTCGCGGCGCATTCCATCGGTTGCCTTATCGACGACATACGCGACGACTACACGATTGAGGACGGCCGCGTGACCACCTCCTTCGAGGCTACCGACGAGCAGCTCAAGGCCGCCGAGGACGCGGCCGACGACGTCGGCGGCGTCACGCTCTACAAGAATTTCTCCATCGACGCCATCATCAAAAAGACCGCCGGCGACGACGGCACCAAGCGCACGCTGCGCACCTATGCGCACCGCACCAAGGTCGATATCGCGTCCTACTGTGAGGGCAGGGAGCCCAAGACGGACGATGAGGTAGCCATCGACCGTGTCTTCGCCACCAACAACGACCTCGCCGTGGGCGATAAGGTTGAGCCTGAGGGCCGCACCTACATCATCTGCGGCATCATGACCCAGCCCGATAGCCAGGCGCTGTTCCTCGACAATTCGGACTTTACGGTGAACACCATCACGTACGGCGTGGCCGAGGTCACCGATGGCGGCTTTGCCGCGCTCGAAGATGCCGGCGGCGCACCCGCCTACACCTACTCCTTCACCTTTACCGATCGCGACCTCCCCACCGCGGACCGCATCGACGCCGAGCAAGATATGGTCGAGGCACTGACCGACGCCGATGCGCGCGTGGACGATCTGATCGACGCCGATTCCAATCAGGGCATTGGCTATGCGCGCGATGACGTGGACGGCGACTCTATGATGTGGATGACGCTGCTCGACATCATCATCGTGATCATGGCGTTCGTCTTTGTGGTCCTTACCGACGCCACCATCGAGGAGGAGGGCGCCATCATCGGCACGCTGCTCGCCAGCGGCTATCGTCGACGCGAGATCGTGCTGCACTACCTTGCGCTTCCCGCTATCGTGGGCGTGGTCGCGGCGCTTTTGGGCACTGCGCTCGGCGTTGTGTTCTTTACCGAGCCCATGCGCAGCCTCTATTACGGTTCGTATAGCCTGCCGCCCTTCCAGGTGTACTGGAGCTGGGAGATCTTTGTGAAGTGCGCCGTAGTTCCCGCCGCCGCGCTCGTCCTCATCACGCTGGTTGGTCTGCTTCGCAAGATGGGCAAGACGCCGTTGCAGTTCCTTCGTCACGAGGCGAGCGGCAAATCGGGCACCAAGCGCGGCTTGCAGCTGCCGGAGCGCATGGGTTTTGTTTCCCGCTTCCGCCTGCGTATCTTCCTGCGCAACCTGGGCAACTTCGCCACGCTCTTCGTGGGCATTGCGTTTGCGTCGCTGCTGCTGCTCTTTGGCCTGGCGATTCTGCCCACGATGACGCACTATGCGGACAACCTCGAGACAGGCCTGGTCGCCGAGCACCAGTACACGCTCAAGGCGCCGCTGGAGCTCGAGGGTACTGCCGAGGAGCGCGAGCAGTGGTCGGCACTCGAGCGCTTGCAGCCGGTTGACGGCGCGCTGCTTTCCGCCGCTCAGGATGCCGATGACGAGCTTGACGACGCGGCCGATGCGGCGCAGACGGCAGCTGATGCCGCGACCGCATCTCCGTCTGCCGAGAGCCTGACCGCAGCGCAGGATGCGCTTGCCAAGGTCCAGGACAAGAAGGATGCGCTTTATGCGCGCCTCGATGACCTTGCCGATGCCTTCGGCTGCAACCGCGACGAGGCTATCGACCTGATCGACAAGGCCTCTAAGATTGACGCTGTCAACGACGATATCCACCCGGTCAACACGATTGACAACGGCGCGGGCGCAATCGCGCAGGCCGAGAAATATGCCGTTTACCAGCTGCAATACGACCGCGGCGATGGTAATGGCGAGGAGACGATTTCTGTCTACGGCATCTCGCCCGATTCGCGCTACTGGAAAGGGCTGGACGTTGGCGATGGGCGCGTCGTCTTTGGCAGCGGCCTGCTCGACAAGTTTGGCTGGAGCGAGGGCCAGAAGGTCACGCTCATCGACAAGTACGAGGGGGAGCATTATTCCCTTGAGTACGCGGGCAAGGACGCCACCTGGGGCTCAAAGTCGGACATGAATATCTATATGAGTATCGACGACTTTAACGAACTGTTCGGCAACGACGCCGCCTACTTTAACGGCTATGTGAGCGACGAGAAGCTCGACCTCGATGCTCGTTACTTTGCCGGCGATACCACGCCCGACGACATGCGGGCCGTGGGCGACCAGTTCATCGGCATGATGAGCAAAATGATCGGAATGATGATCGGGCTCGCGGTGTTTATCTTCCTGCTGTTTATGTACCTGCTGACCAAGGCGGTGATCGACCACAGCGCCCGTTCGATCAGCTACATGAAAGTCTTTGGCTATCGCGATAGCGAGATCTCGCATCTGTACATCCGCTCGATCACGTTGTGCGTGGCGGCGTCGCTCGTGCTGAGCCTGCCGGTCATTATTGGCTCGCTCACGGCCATCTTCCGCTCGATGCTGCTCGCCTACAACGGCAATATCGAGATCTACGTGCCCTGGTGGTCCATGGCGGCGTGCGCAGGAATCGGCTTTGCAACCTATCTGGTCGTGGCGTTGCTGCACATGCGTTCCATCAAACGTGTGGGCCTGGCCGAGGCACTCAAAGTC
This sequence comes from uncultured Collinsella sp., assembly GCA_902496455.1. Classification (GTDB taxonomy): domain Bacteria; phylum Actinomycetota; class Coriobacteriia; order Coriobacteriales; family Coriobacteriaceae; genus Collinsella. The sequence goes on along the minus strand of CABVAY010000004.1, from coordinate 10,126 downwards.
CAAGAGTAGTCATCGGGGACAGTCTTTGCTGACTCGCCGACTCGCTGGCCAGGCTGGGGCAAGGACTGCCCCCAGCTGCCGGCAGGAAAGGAACGTCCCTAGCGCCCAGTGGCGAGGCACTCATTTAAGTCTGTCCCCAATGAGTGGTTTCAGTCATTTAAGTCTGTCCCCAATGACTAGGTGCCGTACTTGACTTTACCTCTGCTTTAACTGGTACCATCCTCTTATGTCTGTAACGCCATATAGACCGAGGGGATAGATCTATGACCGCAACTGCACCCGCAGCACCCGCTAAGGTGTACTTCACCAACCTGCGCACGCATGCTCGCGAGAGCCAGCTCGACAAGCTCAAGCGCCTCATCCGTCACGCCGGTATCGAGCAGATCGACTTTGAGAACAAGTTCGTCGCCATCAAGATTCACTTTGGCGAGCTGGGCAACCTGAGCTTTTTGCGCCCCAACTACGCCCGCGCCGTCGCGGACGTCGTGAAGGAGCTGGGCGGCAAGCCCTTCCTCACCGACTGCAATACGCTCTATGTCGGTAGCCGCAAAAACGCGCTCGAGCACATCGATACCGCCTACCAGAACGGCTTTACCCCGTATGCTACGGGTTGCCAGATCATCATTGCCGACGGCCTCAAGGGCACCGACGAGGCGCTCGTCCCGGTCGAGGGCGGCGAGTACGTGCACGAGGCCAAGATCGGTCAGGCGCTCATGGATGCCGATATCGTGATCAGCCTCACCCACTTTAAGGGCCATGAGCAGGCCGGTTTTGGCGGCGCCATGAAGAACCTGGGCATGGGAGGCGGCAGCCGTGCCGGCAAGATGGAGCAGCATGCCGCCGGCAAGCCGAACGTCGCGACCGAGCACTGCGTTGGCTGCCATGCCTGCGAAAAGATCTGCGCGCACAACGCTATCTCGTTCGACGGCACCCGCGAGCGCGAGCTTGCCAGCGGCGCTACTCGCACGGTGCACGTGGCTGCCATCGACCACGATCGCTGCGTGGGCTGCGGACGCTGCATTGCGGCATGCAACCAGGACTGCATCAAGCCCGGTTATGAGGCCGCGGCCGACGTGCTCAACTGCAAGATCGCCGAGTATACGAAGGCCGTCGTCGACGGCCGCCCGAGCTTCCACATCTCGCTTGCCATGGACATCAGTCCCAACTGCGACTGCCATCCCGAAAACGATACGCCTATCGTCAACGACATCGGCATGTTCGCGAGCTTCGACCCGGTCGCCATCGACCAGGCCTGCGCCGACGCCGTCATGGCGTCTGAGCCGCTGCCCAACACCGAGCTCACCGATAGCGCGGCCAAGATGGAGCATAACCACGAGCATCTGGAGGGCGAGCAGGCCAAGGATCCCTTCTGCATCACGCATCCCGACACCGACTGGCGCGTGTGCATCGCGCATGCCGAGAAGATCGGCCTGGGCACGAGCGAGTATGAGCTCATCGAGGTCAAGTAGCACCTAGCTATTAGACAAAACAAGCGCCTTTGTAGCACAACTGTTAGTAAAAGCCGCCCGTGAGCACAGTACCCACGGGCGGCTTTTCGGAAGTGCTAGGGGGTCAGATAGACCAGTAAACCGTACTATTTGCCTAAAAATACTCGTCGAGGAAGTCGTCGACCGTGTTCCAGTAGAGTTCGGGGTCGACCTGCGCGCTCTTGGCGTGGGTGGCGCCATGGACGGTGAGCTTTTGCTTGACCTTGCTGGCGCACGCGTCGTAGTTTTGGTCGAGCATACTGTACGGTACAAAGGTGTCCTGGTCGCCGTGGATAAACAGCATGGGAACCGTCGCGTGTTTGAGTTGCTCCACACTGCTCGCCTTATGAAAGTCGTAGCCCGCGCGCGCGTTGCACACCAAGTTTGCTATATCGAGCAAGGGAAAGCTGGGCAGGCCGAACACGTCCTTGAGCTGCAGAGAAAACTCGTCCCAAACACTCGTATAGCCGCAGTCCTCGATAATGCATTTCACGTTTGCGGGCAGAGGTTCCCCCGCGACGTTCATGGCGGTTGCCGCACCCATCGACTCGCCAAAGACCAGGATGCGCGCCTCGGGGTCAGCCTGAACGATTCGCTCGATCCATGCGACGACATCGAGGCGCTCGGGCCAGCCCATGCCGATATAGTCGCCGCCGGAGCGCTCGTGGGCGCGTGCGGCGGGTGCGAGTACGTTCATGCCGCGGTCGTGGAATCGCTTGACGTATCGGGCCATACCGATGGGCTCGTTGGTATATCCATGCAGGCAGACGGCGTAGTCGTGCGTGCTCTCCGACGCAGCAAAATACCAGGCGGCAAGCTCGGTCCCGTCGTTCGCGGTGAGGCTGCTGCTCTCGCGGTTTTCCTTAAACCACGCCCGTGCCTCGGTATCCTCGGCATCCGGCTGCTCGCCTTCTTTGTCGTTCTTGCTATCCTGCATCATCTTCATGGTGTATGGCGCGCGGGGATTCAGCGCGAAGTCAAACAGAAAGTTGCCGGCAAATCCGAGCAGCGCAACGACAACCACCAGTGCAACGATGCCGGCTATCTTGAGCTTTCGATGGGAACGTGCGTTTTGAGCCATGCGGTATTCTCCTATAAGATGTTAATACATCAACAATTAATGCAAGCGCATTATGGACGTTCGCCGTTGATGCGTCAACAGGCAAAGAATGGGTAAACAAGTGGTCACGTATGATGCAAATTCCGCACGTACCTAGACGCTTTGATATAGTGTTGAGAACTCTTTACGTTGGAGGATGTAACCGGCATGTCCGATTCGAGCGACAGTTCTAAGCCGCGACCCAAGACCGCGGCCGTTCCACACTACACGGTGGGTGAGGAGATCATGAACTCCGTCACCCATGGTGTCGGCTGCCTGCTGGGTATCGCGGGCCTGGTGCTCCTGATCGTATTCGCCGCCCTGCGCGGCGGAGGCCCGGCCCATATGGCCGCGGCGATTGTCTATGGCGTCAGCATTATCCTCGAATACCTAGCCTCCACGCTCTACCACGCGATTCAGCCCGCGCGCGCCAAGCGCGTGTTTCGCATCATCGACCACAGCTGCATCTACCTGCTCATAGCCGGCAGCTATACGCCGTTTTGCCTCATCACGCTCGCAAACGACGGCGGCGCTGTGCTGTTCTTTGCCGTATGGGCCATCGCCATCATCGGCATCGCCCTCGAGTGCTTCCTACGCGAGCGCCAGCCGCATTGGGTAAGCGGCCTGGTCTACCTGCTGATGGGCCGGCTCGTTGTCTTTAAGCTGCCCGAACTTGTTGCGCTGCTCAACCCCGTGGCACTTGCCCTGCTCGCCGTCGGCGGCGTGTGCTACACCGCGGGCGTGCCGTTCTATATCGCCAAAAACGTGCGCTATCTGCACAGCGTGTTTCACCTGTGGGTGCTCGCCGGCAGCATCTTCCAGTTCATGGCGGTGATCCTCTTCGTAATCTAGCGACCATGCCTGCGCCCGCGGGCCCGTCCGGGCGCCCGCCGGGTGCAACTGCCCTATCCGCCATCAACGTTTTGACCTGACGTCCCGAATCTTGGAGGTTCGAGAAACTCCCGATGGACATAACCATCTCCCTTATCACCACCCTCGTTTTGACCCTCATCAACGGCTACTTCTCTATGTCCGAGATGGCGCTCACCACGGCCAAGCGCGCCGTGCTGGAGCACGAGGCCGAGGAAGGCGACAAGCGCGCCGAGCGTGCCATTAAGCTGGCTGCCGACTCCGACCAGCTGCTCGCCACCATCCAGGTTGCCATTACGCTCGTGGGCTTCGCCTCGTCCGCCGTCGCCTCGACGAGTCTGTCCGACCCGCTCGCCACGTGGCTCATGAGCTTTGGCATCGCGCCGCTCTCCGCCATCGCGCGCGGCCTGGCGCCGGTCATCATCACCGTCGCGGTCGCCTTCGTGTCCATCGTGATCGGCGAGCTCGTCCCCAAGCGCATCGGCCTGGCCAATGCCGAGGGCGTGTCCAAGCAGGTCGTGGGACCGTTGTCGTTTTTCCAAAAGATCGCCCGTCCGCTCGTGTGGCTGACCGGCGCCTGCTCCGATGGCCTGGCCCGCATCCTGCGCATCAAGAGCGCCGACGACCGCCAAAACGTCTCGGAAGAAGAGATCAAGTACATGGTCTCGGAGCAGGACGACCTGCTCGACGAGGAAAAGCGCATGATCCACGAGATCTTCGACCTAGGCGACACCGTTGCCCGCGAGGTCATGGTGCCGCGCGTGGACACCACCATGTGCGAGGACGACGAGACGGTCGCCGACGTGTTGTCCACCATGCGCCAGACCGGCTTCAGCCGCATCCCCGTCTATCACGAGGATCCCGACAACGTCGCCGGCATTGCGCACATCAAGGACCTGATCCAACCCGCGCTCGACGGCAAGGGTGACCAGCCCATCGCCGGCTTTTTGCGCGACGCCACCTTTGTGCCCGACACCAAGGACATCCTGCCGCTGCTGTCCGAGATGCAGACCTCGCACGACCAGATCGTGGTGGTCGTGGACGAGTACGGCGGCACGGCCGGCATTATCACCATCGAGGATATCGTCGAGGAGATCGTCGGCGAGATCGAGGACGAGTTCGACCCCGACAACAAGTATCTCACGCGCCTTTCGCGCCGCGAGTGGCTCGTTGATGGGCGTTTTTCGTGCGATGACGCGATTGAGCTTGGTTGGCCGCTCGAGGAAAGCGATGATTATGAGACCATCGCCGGCTGGATTTTGGAGCTTTGCGACTCGGTGCCCGACATCGGAGAGGTATTTGAGGTTGCGGGGTACAAGTTCAAGGTGCAGTCGATGCGTGGCCAGCGCATCTCGCTCATTCGCGTGATCGCTCCGGCCGAAACCGATAAGAAGGATTCCGAGTCTTCGGCAGAGAAGCCGGCGGCGTCGGGTGCGGGTTCCGCGAATCCGCACGACGGCGACGAGTAGGACAAGGAAGAGTAGGGGAGAGTTATGGCAGGCCTGTTCAACATCCTTAAGGTCACCGTCAGCGAGGACAAGATCTGCGCGCATGTGCTGGTGAACCCCGGCATGCCGCTCATGACCTCGGAGGATATCGAGGCCACGGCGCGCGTGTATTACCTGGTGCCGGCGATTGCCAAGCACCTGTGCCTGGGTGATTCCGGTCGCGAGTTCCAGGACTGCATGGGCCAGACCGAGCTCTGCCACCTGCTGGAGCACGTGACGGTTGAGCTCATGAACGAGACCGGTCTTGCCGGTAGCATCTCGTGCGGCCGCACGCGCGTAAGCGAGCACGACGAGCGCGTCTTTGAGGTTGAGCTTTCGTGCCCCGATGACGCACTGGCCATTGGTGCGCTGTCGTCGGCCACCTTTATGATGGACTGGGCGTACCTGCACGCCGACCAGCCTGCCCCCGACGTGGAAGGCACGGTCGCGGGTCTGCGCAACCTGGTGTTGGGCATGCGCGCCGAGGCCGAGGGCAAGGATCCTCACGAGGCCGTCGCCGCTGCGAACGGCGAAGATGCTGCCGAGGACGAGGGCGCTGACGAGGGCGATGTGCCGGTCGACGCCGAGCTCGTTGCCGATGCGACCGCCGAGCCCGTTCCCGCCGAGCCCCAGGGCGTCCCCAACTTTGACGACGAGCCCCAGGTGGCGATTGATACCGAGGGCGCGGTTGCCGAGAACCACGAGGCCTCCGCTGCCGTCTTTGGCGGTGCTGCGACGGTTCCGGCAGGACCTGCGCATGATGGCGGCCTGCCGCTCGTGGACGGCGCCGGCGAGGACCCGGGTGCCACGGTGGCCATGCCGGCTATGCCCCAGGAGTAGGCCTACGCGTTTATCACCATCACGTACCTGCGCCTTTGCCGTATGCAGATGAGCGGAGCGGCAAGTGATGCGCTGCGGGTATAATGGACAGCATTCAAACGGTGGGCACCGACGTGCCCGCAGGAGAGGAATGATCATGGGTAAGACTTTCAGCTTTGTCTCCGGCGCACTTTTTGGTGCCGCTGCCGGCGCTATTGTCGGCGTTGCTCTGGCCCCGCGCTCGGGCGCCGAGACCCGCGCCATGGCTGCCGATATCGCCAACGACGCCTGGGACAATATGCGCGACACCTACGAGCACAGCGCCGAGGAGGCCCGTGCTGCGGTGAATGACTTTGGCCCGATGGTCGACGCCAAGACCGACGACCTGCGCGCCAAGGTCGACCTGGCCCGCGAGCGCATGGACCAGCTGCGCGAGCAGCTCAACGACGCCATTTCGGGCGGCAACGTGACGCCTGCCGCCGACGTCGTGGTCGAGAACGCCGTCGAGGCTGATACCGAGGCTGCGGAGCCCTCGACCGAGGCATAATGCGCGCCGGGGATTTTGTCGGCGCCAAGATCTATCGCAAGCCTACTGAGGACAAGCGTACCAAAAAGGACGGCACACCGCGCAGCCCTAAAAAGCTCGGAAAGATTCACTTTCCGGTCTTTACCCCGGGCGGTACGCGCGTGGTCGGCTTTATGGTCCGCCAGTCCGATATCGCGGGTATGATCGAGCGTCCCGACCGATTCGTAGCGCTCGACGCCATTGGTGTCTACGAGGGCGCCATCGCGGTTGACGACGTCAAGGGCACCTACGATACCGCTGCGGCCAAGCGCCTCGACATCAACCTGGACGATTGCATCATCTGGGTCGGTATGGACGTGCGCACGGAATCGGGCGACGTCGTGGGCTATTGCTCGGACGTTGAGTTCAAGCCGCGCTCGGGCATCGTGCAGGCATTCTATGTGACCGCCGGTGCTGCTTCGAGTGTTTTGGTTGGTGACACGCAGGTGCCGCCGACGATGCTGCGCGGCTACGAGAACGGCGCGATGGTCGTCTCGGACGAGGTCAAGTCGCTCGGGTATTCGGGCGGTGCGGCTGCCAAGGCCGCCGAGGCCAGCGTCGTGGTGGGCGACAAGGTCAAAAAGGGCGCCAAGGTGCTCGACGACAAGGGATCGGTTGCCGTGGACAAGGGCAGTCGCGCACTGGGCAAGCAGCTCGGCAAGACGCGCGGCATGTTCAAGGCCTTTAAGGACGAATACCAAAAGGCGAGCGGAGGCTCGTCAAAAGCTACAAAATAGCGACGTACCAAATGATGGGAGGCAAGCCGGAGACCTGTTGCTCCGGCTTGCTGTGTTTATGGGGGAGGGCACATGCGCCAAAACGGATCCAACTTAAACGGGCGTTCGGGTGCGCGTCCGACGGCGCGCCGCGACCTGGGGCAGCTGCCCAGCGGTCAGCGCAAGCGTCACCGTAAGCCCGGCGCGATGTATCTCAACCATAGCCGCGGCTTTAGCGACCGCAGTGCGCGCATCGGCAACAGCCGTACGCCCCGTCGTTCGTCTCGCCTGCCCTACGCGCTCATCGCCGTGGGTTGCGCGCTCGTGCTGTTTATCGCTGCCGTCGTGGGCTACGTCAACCGCAGTGTGGACGTGGAGCTCAACGGCCAGAAGACCGCGGTGCGTGTGGGCTCTACGCTGCAGAATCTCATCGACGACCAGGAGTTGACTGACACCTACGACGCAGGCGACCTGCTGGCCGTCGATGACAGCGTGCTCAAGCGCCATGGGGGCGAAAAGCTGTCTGTGAAGGTCGACGGCAAGCGCGTGAAGCAGGGCAAATGGGATAGCCGCGAACTCGAGGGCGGCGAGAAGGTGACGGTCAAGGATGGCCGTAACACTTACGAGAAGCACGAGGTTCAGGCTACGGTTATCGAGCCCAAGCTCAAGGTCGAGGGCACGGGCGCTATCGAGTATGTGCAGACATGGGGTGTCCAGGGCCGATCCGAGGTGTGGGTTGGTGAGCAGTCAGGCAAGACGCAAGACCGCGGCGAGGTTGTGCCCGCCACCGATTGCGTTGTTGCGTGCGCCAGCGTGGCGCCCAAGGGCAACAAAAAGTACGTGGCACTGACGTTTGACGAGGGTCCGAGCGGCGCCACCAAACAGATCTTGCAGGTGCTCAAGGAAAAGGGCGTCACCGCGACGTTCTTCCTTTCGGGCGATGCGGCCGAGGCCTCGCCTGCCACGGCCAAGGCGATTGTCGACGCCGGGTGCGAGATCGGATCCAACAGCTACAGTGACGATTCGCTCAAGGGTCGGGACCGTGAGGCGGTACGCGAACAGATCACGAAAGGCACCGATGCGATTAAGTCGGCGACCGGCGTGAAGACGATGCTGCTGCGTGCTCCCTACGCTGCCTTTGACGAGCAAAACTGGATTGATGCGATGGACCTGGTCTCCGCTGTGGTCTCGTGGAATATTGACTCGGGCGACTGGCTGCTCAACGGTGCCGACGAGCAGGTCTCGACGGTGCTCGATTCGGTGACGCCGGGCAATATCGTGCTGCTCACCGATAGAGACGAATGCGCCGAGCAGACACTCGAGGCGCTGCCGCAGATTATCGACGGCCTCATTGCCGACGGCTACAAGATCGTGACGCTCAGCGACCTGGTCAAGACGGACACGTCGCTGAGCAAAAAGCTCACCTCGCTGACGAAGGTCGCCATGCCCAAGAACGCCGTGTTCCCCCAACTTGCCGAGGACGACGACACCACAGAGTAGTCATTGGGTAGTCGTTTAAGAACGTCCCCAATGGCTATGTCACGGATGCGTCAGCGTTTGGTATGCCTGCAATGTGCAGCGCATAAATTCGATGCCGCAGGGCGATGCTGATGCTATAGTTACTGCGGTTAATGAGGGTCAAGAGAAAGGTTACAGGTGAAATCCAAACCTCGACCATACAGTCGATGACCCCATGCAGGTGCTTTTTGCGCATGCACGGGGTGTAAGCGTCGAGCGGCGTGCCGCCCGCGCATGCGTATACATATCCAGAAGCCCCCGGACGCCGCACGCGCGGCCGCGTCCGGAGGAATTATGATGGGGAGCACCATTGAATTATCTGAGTGAGATGCTCAAACTGCCGGTCTTGGACGTCGATGGCGAAAAGCTCGGCGTTGTGAACGATTTTGGCATTGCTACCGGCGAAGTTTTTCCACACGTGACGTCGCTCGCGTTCCGCGGTCCCGGCAAGACGCCGTTTATGATCAGTTGGCGCAAATGGGTCGACCGTATCGACGAGACGGGTGTACACCTTAAGACGTCGGCCACCGAAATCCGTTTTTCGTACCTGCAGCCGACCGAACTCTTGCTTGCCCGCGACGTGCTCAACAAGCAGATCGTCGACACGCAGGGCATGAAGGTCGTGCGCGTAAACGACATCAAGTTTTCCATGTCGGGCGAAAACCAGCTGCGCCTGCTGGGCGCCGAGGTCGGTGCCCGCGGTCTGCTACGCGCCATCAGCCCCGCGCTCGAGCATATCGTCGAAGGCTTTATGAAGCACCTGGGCAAGCCGCTCAGTGAGGACATCATCGCTTGGTCCTACATGGACCTGCTCGACCGCTCGACCAAGAACATTCAACTTTCGGTGTCGCACAAGACGCTCGGCGAGCTGCACCCTGCCGACATCGCCGATATTATCGAGCAGCTCGACCCGCGCCTACGTGCGCAGGTGTTTGCGCAGCTCGATACTGCCCAGGCCGCCGAGGCCATCTCGGAGTTCGATGACGACGAGCTTATGACCGAGATGCTCGAGGGCCTGTCCGACACGGACGCATCGTCGATGCTGGCCATGATGGACCCGGACGATGCAGCTGACCTGATCGACGAGCTCGATTACGAGAAGGCCGAGAAGCTCCTGCGCCTGATGGGCGTCAAGGAGGAGAAGGCGATTCGTAACCTGCTGGGATATGAGGACAACACCGCCGGCCGCATCATGACCTCGGAGTTCGTCTCCCTGCCCGCCACGGCGACGGTCGGTGACGCCATCGAGGCGATTCGCGAGCTCGACGAGGACTTCGAGAGCGTCTACTACGTCTATACCGAGGATCCGAGCGGCATGCTGACCGGCGTGCTTTCGCTGCGCACGCTGATCGTAGCCGACCGCGACGCCACGCTGGGTCAGCTGGCCTATCGCGACCTGGTCTATGTGTCGCCCGACGAGGACCAGGAAGACGTGACGGACGAGATGACCAAGTACGACCTGGTTGCCATCCCTGTCTGCGACGAGAACCGTCATATCCTGGGTATCGTAACCTTCGACGACGCCATGGACGTTATCGCCGAGGAGCACCAGGAGGACCTGCAGA